>JAFGQV010000070.1 GCA_016935475.1 Methanosarcinaceae archaeon | reverse complement strand
ATCGCGGTGCCTGCGCGGTATGTGCGGTGATTACCGCATGAACCATACTACAGCCGCGCACTCTACCACTGAGTTAAGGCGGGTCAATTATCAGATCCAGGCATATCGTATTCAGGCGCATTGCCCAAATGATGTACCCACTCTCATACGCACAATAATACTTATCCTTTTCGCCGTGAAAGTTTGAAAAATAGACAAGGGAACAGATGATGATAAAAATTTACCATCTTCTGCTCTTTTGTATCGATCAGAACGTATCCAGTTCGCCCTTGATCACCATGTCAGTGATCCTGGTAATATTGGCAAGCCAGTCATCGACAATAGATTCTACCTCTGAATGAATGCTCGCAAAGTTAGCACCCTCCTGTGGGATTACCTGTGCGCTTGCAACAAGAGGCTGGTCTATTGGCTGACCGATCTGTGAAAGTAACCTCACATGCACCTCCTCAACCTCTGACAGGGCACTGGCTATATCCTTTGCCATCTGGGTCGAGAGGAGATTATATATCTTACCGATGTGGTTGATCGGATTCTTCCCACTGGTCGCTTCCATGCTCATGGGGCGGTTCGGCGTGATCAGTCCGTTACAGCGGTTGCCACGCCCCACAGAACCATCATCACCCATCTCTGCCGATGTTCCGGTCACTGTCATGAACACGGAACCTTTTTCGATGTCATCCGCAGCATTGACCCGTGCAACGACATTCCTGTCAGTATACTTCCCGGCAAGGTCAACAATGTAATCCTGCATCTCTTCCATGTTGCTCACATAATGGTCAAGGTCGTCAATGTGCCTGCCAACCATGCCACTGCAAACAGTAAGCGTTATGTTATCCGTGTCGCGAAGACCCATGACCTTGATATCCTCGCCGATGCCAGGGATCTTTTTCTTAAGGTCTGTTATAAGCATACGCTCTGTGTTGTACACGATCTGCTCAAGTTCGGAAAACGCTGCGTGACCCACACCGAAGGAAGTGTCGTTTGCGATTGGCACCCTTTCCCTGTTAAAGACATCCCTCAGGTCCGAAGAACCGGTCCCAAGCTTGCAGTCGATGATCATGTCCCTTTCAAGGTCGATATCTGCAATTGTATTCCTGACATATTCACGGGCAGCAGCTAGTGCCACAGCCTCGGCAGGTATCTCCACACCATCGAATTCCTTGGTAGCCCTGCCCACAAGCATGGTGTAGATTGGTTTTATAACCTCCCCACCACCAAATTCAGGGTGCGACCTGCCTGCTACTATCTGGGTCTCATCCGTATTATGGTGAAGCACTGCTCCGCATTTTTTTATGTATTCCTTACAAAGTGCACGGCTAACAGCTTCTGCCAGACCGTCCGAGATGCTGTCAGGGTGACCCACACCTTTTCGCTCGACAAGTTCGATCTGCTGTTTTTCCACTGGAGTCTGCACAAGTTTTTCGACTTTGATATTTCGCATCATACGTATCCTCTGTTTGGAACTAACTTTTCCAGTTTAATAAATACTTGAAATTTGGGATTGTATATTAATATCTTGTACTTAAATTACTACGTATATTTAATATTTTCCATATAATTAATTACTGCCTGTAATATTCTCAGAGATAACATCAATACAACATGGATCAAATATCTTAAATCCACGATCTGCCAGCGTGAGGTCTATATGCCATAAATGTGTTCTGCAAACATATTTACCTTAAGTCTGATAGATATCGTTTTATTTCTAAGAGGAATTACATCATGATACGCATTGCAATACCCAACAAAGGGCGTTTGCACGACCCCGCCGTGAACCTGTTCAAAGAAGCAGGACTTCCAGTACTTGAAGGTGCAACCAGAAAACTTTATGCAAAGACCACAGACCCTGAAATTACCATTCTCTTCGCAAGGGCTGCCGATATTCCGGAATACGTGCAGGATGGTGCTGCAGACGTAGGAGTTACAGGACTGGACCTTATATCAGAAACCGGCGCAGATGTTGAAGTGATGCTGGACCTTAAATTCGGAAGCGCGAACCTTGTGCTTGCAGTTCCCGAGGATTCACCGATCAACTCAGCAAAGGTTCTGGAAGGCATGCGTATTGCAACCGAATTCCCGAACATCACAAAGCGATATTTTGAAAATCTTGGAGTGAATGTCGAGATCATAAAAGTAAGCGGTGCATGCGAGATCACACCGCACGTCGGGATCGCGGATGCGATCGTTGACATATCAAGTTCCGGTACAACTCTTGTTACGAACCATTTGAGAATGGTCGAGAAAGTATTTTCATCGTCCGTATACCTCATCGCAAACCGTGAAAGTGCCGGGAAGATAGAAAAGATCCAGTACATAAAGACCGCCATTGAGAGCGTTCTGCACGCAAAGGGGAAACGCTACCTGATGATGAACGTACCTGAAGAATCACTTGAAGACGTTAAAAGGGTACTTCCCGGGCTTGCAGGTCCCACGGTTATGAAAGTCGAATCGAACACCTCGATACTTGCTGTACATGCGGTTGTGGATAGCAATGAGACATTTGCAGTTGTGAACAAGCTTAAAAGCGTTGGTGCCCGCGACATATTAGTGGTGCCCATCGAGCGCATGATACCCTAGGGTGATACAATGGATTTTGAAGTGATCCCTGCAGTCGATATGAAAGACGGGAAATGCGTCCAGCTGGTACAGGGAGTACCTGGAAGCGAACTTGTGTCCATTGACGACCCTGTAAGCGTTGCACTTGACTGGGTGGCACAGGGTGCAAGAACACTCCATTTGATAGACCTTGACGGTGCTATCGAAGGAATTCGCAGTAACGCTCCAATAATCGAGAAGATCGTACGGAAATGCAAACCTAGGGGGGTTTCGATCCAGGTGGGTGGCGGGATTCGCTCCTTCGAGAATGCGGCTGCACTTCTGGATATCGGGGTCGACAGGGTGATCCTCAGTACTGCGGCAATTCAAGATCCGGAACTGGTCAGAAAACTCGCTGATTCCTTTGGAAGCGAGCACATAAATGTGGCACTGGATGCAAAGAACGGGAAGGTTTCCATCAAGGGCTGGACAGAGGAATCGCAGTTCACACCTGTTGAGATGGGAACAAAGTTCGAAACACTTGGTGCAGGAAGTATCCTTTTCACCAATATCGATAGCGAAGGACTGATGCAGGGAGTAGACCCCGAACCCACCCACAGGCTTGTTGAATCTGTGGGTATCCCTGTTATTGCATCAGGTGGGGTCACAACCCTTGAGGACATCCTTGCGCTCAAAAATACAGGTGCTGTGGGAGTTGTTGTGGGAAGTGCGCTTTATACGAACAGGTTCACACTTGCGGAAGCAATAAATATTATCATGAACGATTCTTGAAATAGATTAAGACAGTGAGAAGGGAACGTTAATGAGAAGCGCAAAGATATCACGCAAGACGAAGGAGACAGACATACGGCTGGAACTGGCACTGGACGGGACCGGTAGGTCTGACATCAACACCGGGATCGGATTTTTCGACCATATGCTTGCATCCTTTGCAAGACATGGAAATTTCGACCTTACGATCAATGCCACTGGCGACCTGATGGTAGATGAACACCACCTGATCGAGGATACGGGAATAGTTCTGGGCCAGGCAATTCTAAAAGCGATCGGTGACAAATCCGGGATCGCAAGATTTGGCGAAGCCCGCATCCCCATGGATGAAGCACTGGCAGAAGTGGCTCTGGACCTTGGTGGACGATGTTATGTGGTGCTGAACGCCGGGTTTGCGTCACCAAGGGTTGGAGAGTTCAACACCCAGATGGTAAAGCATTTTTTTGAATCCCTTGCCGAGAATGCGAAGATGAACCTGCATGCGGATGTACGCGGCGAGAATGACCACCACATGATAGAAGCGCTGTTCAAAGCGTTCGCGTATGCCCTGCGACGTGCTGTTACGATAGAAGGCAAAGGCGTAAAGAGCACAAAAGGCGTGCTGTAGCCTCACATATCACAGGTAAAGTTGCTCAGTACATACCCTAAAACTTCCCCCTCAACCTTTCATAGAACGCCTTCTCACCTCCCGTTGTTTTTCTTGCCAGCCGCTCAACGATCAGTTCAGGAGTGCTTTTTGCAATATAATTGTACCGCGGAGTCCTGTCCACGATCAGGTTCAGTTCTGAATCAAGACCACTTGCCTCGATCCCATCCACCCGGACATTGCATTTCGTGTTCTCAAGTATCAATTCCGAAAGGTGCGACACGAATACTGCCATGCTCTTCTTATTATCGCACAGGACTTCAAGGATCCCTGCGATGATCCGGGCGGATGCACCCGGTTCTGTGATGGATTCCAGTTCATCCGCCAGCACCACTTTGCTTGAATCGTCAGCCACCACTGCAAATTCCTGGAGGGTAGTTTCAAAGGCGCCTGCATCCAGAGTTCCCTTGGATTTTGCAAAATAATACAACCCATCGGTCAGGCCGATCTCAAGACTTCGTGCGGGGGTCGGGAACCCCATATGTGCAAGGATGACGCACTGTGCGATCAGTTCAAGCATCGAGGTCTTACCACCGGAGTTGACACCGCTGAGCAGTACCACCCTTCCACTGCTTTCAGGGGAATAGGTGTTTTCACCCACCGAATAATCGATGGGGACGACACTGCCATGACGTGATCGTAAGAACAGGTTCTCTCCGCCCACAAAACCGATGCCATTGCATTTGATCAATTCCGGCATCGTAAGACCGTACTCATGAGCGAAACAACCGATAGCGAACCCCACATCGAAATCCAGTACTTCACGGACCATTTTCTGGACGACCTCGTGGTAATCATGCAGGGTCTTTGATATATTCCGTTTGTGTTCGATCTTTTTCCTGTGCAGCAGTCGCTTAAGATGTTGCTTCAGTGCATCCAGACCCTCGGGGTCAACCTCTACCGGGTGTGTTATCTCATCCGGGAACAATGACTCCACCAGTACAAGCTCTGTTTTCATAAGCCTGAGCTGACCTGATACCTGCTCTTTCGCATCCCTGATAACAGAGCGATAGGACTGGTACACTTCCTTTTCGAGCAGGTCTTTAAGTTCCATGCTCCCGTTCATGACCTTCAGCATATCCTGACCACTTAAGGTGAGCTTGCTCTCTGAGAGGCACCTATCCAGTCTGATATTGGCATCATTCAATGCAGTTGATACACAGCTACCCATATTCTCAAGGATACCGGCAAGCCTGCCTATGTCCGGGTCAGCGCCGGTTTTTACATCTCCGCTCCCATCTATCAACGAAAGTGTAGTGCTGAGTGTTTCAAGGTCACTGTCGTCCATCTCCTCAAAAAACCGGATGCCTGCTGAGCGTATCCTCTGTATGACTACGATCGCGCACTCAATGGATGCGAGGTTCTTTGCAAAGAACCCGATCTCCTTTTCAGGAACTATCTTCCAGTCTTCCATCTTATGCAGGTCAGTTACGAATTCCGGTTCAATGTCCTCGGGGAGATCAAAACCCAGAAAGTTGTCATCCGCAGCGATCACATGCGAATACCCCCGTGCAGAATCCACAAATTCGGAAAGGTTACCCACAAGCTGCACATCTATCTTATCACCAAATCTCGTGCGTGCGTACTCAAATTCACCGTGGTCTGCTGTCAGGATCGCACACTCACGTACCCTTGGCAGGACATACTTCAGGTTCAAGGACTTTATCTGTGGAAGCAGCTTTAAAAATTCATTATCATCATTCAGCAATTCAGCAATATCCATGTAATACGAAACGGAGCCGCGCACTTCCTCGATCTTATCTCTTTTAGTTTCGGGATATGGAAAATAAATATGGAGCTTGTCCTTTGCATACCGTGTGTGCGCAAACTGCTGGATAAGGTCAAGCAGCCGTTCATAGATGTCCACAGCTTCTTTTGTTTTCAGGAAATCGGAGATAGAAACATCCTCCACCTGCGCACGTACCTCATGCACAAGGGATATCGCATACCTCTGACCAACTCCCTCAACCCCGGAGATGCTTGCAATATCTCCTTCACGGATAGCATCAAGTGCAGCCTCCTCGCTCCCGAAATGCTCTACAAAACGCTTTGCCATCTTTTCCCCGATACGCGGGATATCCTGCAGGTTATTCATTCTGTCACACGCCATCATCTTCACCTGCCTTATATCACCTAAACAAACCTGTCCAGGGTGCAGCTGGCAATACCGCGCTCAACCCTGTACCTGTCCTTTTTCGCCATTTTGCTTAAAAGAGCTGAACTTTTCGGCTGCATCTTTTTAGCATGCCCGCGGTTTCGGCGGCTTTCGATCATCTGGGAATTGTAGAACACATCCCATAGTTCCTCTACATCATCATCCTGCTGTGCGGATACACGCAAACTACTTACAAAGGACGCCGCAGTCTTTGTGAAATGTTCAAGACCAACAAGTTCCCCGTTCCCTAACCATGCCACTGTCCCCTGTATCACCGCCACGGGCACATCATGGTTCTTTTTCGCAAGCCACCTGCAAAAGATATCCGCAACATCATGTGGTGGATCGATCTCAACCGTGAGTATGCCATTAGAAAAATCTGGACGGCAAAACATGCACATCCTCTGCCACGCCCGGGTGACATCCCGCATATACCGGTAATACCTTCGTGCAAGGATGCTCTTGCCTGAGTACAGCATTTCTACACTCCCCTGACACGAAACAAGCAGCCTCACCAGTTCTGCCGGATCTGCATCCCTGTGACGCAGTACAAGATCGACATACTGTACCGGTTTTGGGTCTCTTGGTGACATTTTTGCAGGTCTTTTGCCGAGTATTTCCTTAACAAGTAATTCAGTACTGCCAGCCGGTTTAAATCCAAGTGATAAAACCTCCTCTTCTGTGCCCAGAAACCTAAGTTTTTTTTCCAGTTCATCCTTGTCTTTTGCAAACATGAGATCAGCATCCGGGTATTTTTCAAGGGCTGAGCAGGCAAGGAGCACACCGTCCACATTTATCTTAAATGCTATGATCACTAGCTCGCCTCCATGAATGACATCAAGTTGGTCTGCTTGCACCCGTTAACCTCAATAAATGGGCGTGCCCTTGAAATTACCACGCCCATGCGCGCAAGCTCCTGTTCTGACATAATAGGGCGTGCCTTCATGATCCGGTTTGCACTGACAGGGCCGATCCCTGGAACCATGAGCAGTTCCTCGCGTGCTGCCGAATTTATGTCCATTGGGAAATACTCGGGATGGGCATAAGCAAGGCGCATCTTCGGATCGTCGTTTGCAAGAAAACCGTGGTCATCAAAGATGGCATCAAAGTCCGACGACCTAAGACCATAGTCCTTGAGTAGAAATGATGCCTGATACAACCTGTTCTCTCGCCATTTCGGAGAGGGGATTGCGTTCTGAAGCGGCGTGTCCGGTACCGGTTCAAAGCTCATAAAATACGGACGGCGCAGTGCATATTTATCCATGAAATTGTTGACAGTCCTGATGATGTCCCTGTCAGGTTCCGAGACCGCACCCACAACGAACTGCGTATCGTTCGCACCGACTATGCGCTCACCATATCTAACTTCCCGCCGCTTTTTCTCGATCAGGTCCCGGGTCCATTTGAGGCGGTCCAGAACATCATTGCCATAATCAAAATTAGGACATATCTCCGAATAGTTGAGAGAACTCGTGGTCTCTGCATTCACCCCGAACTTATTGGCATGATCAGCGATCTCCTCCAGAAGGTACTTCGGAGTACCCGGCATCACCCGTACGTGAATATATCCTGTAAATCCCTGTCCTCGCAGAAGCGTTACGACCTCAAGCTGCCTTTCAGCCGTTCTTTCTGCATCACCTATGATACCGGATGAGAGGAACAGACCTTCGACTGCATTCTTCCGGTAGAACGACCAGGTTATCTTTGCGATCTCAGAAGGTTCAAGCGAGGCGCGTGTGGCATCCCGCTTGCAGCGGTTCGGGCAGTAGGTGCACTCGCCGGAACAGGAGTTGGTAAGCAGTGTTTTGTATAGCTGGATGCACCTGCCATCCGGAGTAAAGGAATGGCACACTGCACTCTGGTTGCAGCTATCATATTTGGTGCCCTCTGCAAGGATTCGCATCCTCTCGGTAAGCGTCAGGTGGTGCATCTGATAATACAAGTACCTGTATTTATATAACCAGAAGCCAAGCAGGGTGAAAGTATTCCCTGTAAACCGCCCTTTTTCTTAGACAAGAAAATATTACTTTTTAACAGTTATGTCCAGCTTCATCTTGGTGACAGGCAATAATTTTTTCCATTCCACTGTAACATCATCGTCGAACACACATTCCTGAACGGTTTTTTCTGAGAACTTCCCATTGATCTCATAAACATAGAACCCTTCCTCCCCGTCAGTTGATGCGACCACTTCCCGGTCACCCACCCTTTTGACCTCAACAGCAGAAACGCTTTTCAGTGCATCAAGCAGGCTTGATCCCTTTTCCACCTCGATCTTTTTGTCCAGAGCAAAACTGTCCATTGCATGATAAATGTTCTTAGGTATGATCTTCAATATATGGGTCTTGCCAAATATCTTCCGTTCAATGAGATCCGCATCTTCTAAGATCTTGATATGCTTGGCTGCAACGGGCACGGAAATATCCAGTTCTCTTGCCAGTCCCGATATGTGCATCTCACCTTCAGAAAGCTTCTCAAGCATGCTTAACCTGGTGGCACTTCCGATCGCCTTGAATATATTGCTACCTGTTTGAGTCATAGTTGTTAGTTTAAAACTCACATATATATAAGCCAATCTATTATGCAACATGGCAGTTCTGGTACTGCCACGACATGAGAATCATTGTCTTCAACCTCTCCTTAAGAACCAGCACAACACCCATTAAATTGATTCCAGCAGGGTTTTACGTATAAAATCCATAAATTTTTTCATCTGTGGCTCGGGTTTTGAATCCATATCACTTTCGATCACTGTTTTAGCATCGCCGTTATGGAAATGATGTGGAAAAGTATCTACATGTGCCCAGGCTTTATGGGGTGCATTATCGTAGCGATATATTCTTCCATCGGTCTCGACCCTGTCCCAGTGATAGGAATATTTTCCAGAAACAGAAACCCACACATCTGCAAAACTTCCGTCAAACAGTTCGATCCTCAGCTTGGATGGTTCTCCTGAAGGAAGTTAAAGTATTTTAGTTTCCAGAACAATGTCCTGGTATGTTTTAGCTATTGACTCGAGAAGTAGATACGTCCCTAACATGCGAGAGTTCCATTTTCAGCTTGTTTAGTGTATTTTCAAGGTTTTCAAGAATGATAAGATCCTCCCACCCGGGATGTTCCGGAATGGTACCGTCCTGCACCTTGCTTTCGAATTCATCCAGGGATGATATCTGGTATCTGGACATGACCTCTAATCGATCCGCCATACACGCCTTGATCCTTGATTTGAGGTATTCTATTATACTTTCGTGAACAAGCGTATCTTCATTTATTCCAAGGTCACTTGATACGTGTTTGACAGTTTCAACGGCGCTGCTCATGGAGAACTCCTTTTGGACTTGATAATCCAATTTTTGTTAGTGTTATATTTAAAGTTGTTGCATCTGCTCACTTTGAAGACAGTATTATGAATATATCCCCCAACATATTCCATTCATTTGCACCGTCGTTTTTACGGGCGCCCTACGGCTGGATTCTGCGGCTGTGCAAGCACAGCATTCAGGCTCATCCGAGGGCATGTTCCTCTCCTGCCTGACGGCGCGTAAGTGGTAAAGTCAAAAGTAACTACATTTCCTTCAAAAGACGAAAACCAAGCATGATGTAGAGGGCATCCGCTTCGCCTATGTGGCGAGAGGACGAGCGGCAGTACCAAGCGTACTCGATTGAGCCACCGCCACGAAAAAGCCGATAGCTACTGCCATCTTCCCAAGCACTTTCATCCGTGTGAACAACTCCATAGCTAAATTCATAATTATCCTGCACCCATTCCCAGACATTCCCGTGCATGTCATACAAACCCCATGGATTGGGTTTCTTCTGTCCCACGGGATGAGGCTTCCTGCCTGAGTTATCAGCGTACCATGCATACTCACCAAGCTTTGATTCACTATCGCCAAAGGAATATCGTGTGGTGGTACCAGCCCGACACGCATATTCCCATTCTGACTCTGAAGGCAGGCGGTACTTGTCCGCACCTTCCTTTGCATTCAGCTTCTTAACGAACTCCTGTGCATCATCCCAGGATAACATCTCAACTGGCAGGTTATCACCCTTGAATTCTGAAGGATTGCTGTCCATGACAGCCTTCCATTCACGCTGAGTCACTGGATAGGTACCGAGATAGAAGGATTTGTTAATCTTCACTTTATGCACAGGCTGTTCATCCTTATCACCATCCTCCGACCCCATCATGAACTCACCGACTGGAATATAGGTAAACTTCATGCCAATACTGTTACCTTCTCTGGCTAACTTTTTCGATTTTTCGTTTAGATCCCGAAGCCGCCCTTCCTCCTCCCTGCGCTTACGTTCCTCTTCTTCTCGCTTCTTCCTTTCAGCTTTTTCACGCGACTTTTCTTCATCCACTGCGGCAATACTGCTGCGCTGTACCACACTGTCCTCTATAACGACATTAACATCGCAGGTGCCGTCCATGTCGCACATGTCCAGCAGGTTGCTGCGCTGCACCAGCGAATCCTTGATGTGTACATTCACCACCCTGCCCCTGCCGCTGGCTTTGTCCTCCACTACCTGCTTGAGGTCGCGACCCACTTCAGCCAGCAGGCCGGTCAGTGCCTCTGCACTGCGGGTGGCTGCGAACAGCTCCATGGTATGGCGTTCGGTAAGGATGGAGACCCTGATAACAATGTCATCCTTCGTGACCTTGGTCCTGCCGTAGTACCATATCTCGCAGGTCTTCCCGTCACGGGTGTGCAGGGTGCGGATGTGGCGAACGTCGTGCTTCTCCACAACCTCACGGACAAGGTGTGCCAGCTTCTTCACGTCGAAACCGCTCTGAATCTCATACATACGGCTGTCCTTGCTTGGAAGCTCCCCTATGAACTCCTTCAGCCTGCCAATGTTGATGTCGGAGTCGGTTTTCATAATGGGGCAGACAACACTGATCTCCTTGGGCTCCATGAAGATAGAATCCATCCTGCCTTCATGGTCGGCATACGTGACCTGACACCTTATATCTGCGGCTTTGGCACATGTGAGAGGCTCGAAAAGGATGGTAAATGAACTGGACTTGCCACCGTATATGTTGCCAATTACGAACTTTTCCTTCTTCACCGGCACATCGTCATGATCGGCTATGTGCAGGAGATTCTCGTCAAAGATAAAATCCAGTGTCACGTCACTGACAACGTAAGGACTCTCATTGGTAACGGACATCTTGAAGCGGATGTAACCCTGGTAATATTCTGTTTCTCTGGCAATTCTAATAGGAGATTCCAATGAAAGTCACCCTTTTTTAGAAAATAAATAACAGTTTCACGTAATTTACTCTATATTAAAGTTCTTTTTTTAATTGTTATCGATTTTGGCACTTACCAATCGCTGCCCAAATCCACTGGTAAGTGCCATAAAAAAAGTGTGATGCCATCGATATGTATTTTAGAGAGAATAAGCAATATATTATGAAACACTAGAATCTGGTGATACTGATGGAAACTGTGGAAATCCCTGAAAATGTCTGGAAACCGATCACAGGTATGGTACACCATGGCTTATTTAAAAATGAAAGATCTGCCATCATAAACATTGTACACGATCTGAGTTTATCAAAAATGAAAGAATTCGAGTCGTCCATGCATGCTTTCGAAACAAAATATGGTCTTGTTTTTGAAGATTTTGAACAGCAGATCAAATCTGCTGAAAACGAGGATTTTGAAAAATGGGACGATTACATAGAGTGGAAGGCATATTCTAAAGCATATAATTACTGGAGATCTGCCCACGAGGAGATCTGCCCGTGGTTGTAGTCAGAACCATAACGATCCTAAGGAACCATAGTGTTGTTGTAGAACTCCGTATCACAAAAACCCTGGTTGAGCCTGAAATTGAAATGATCAAAGCGAATGCAACTCTTACAGATGGCTCTATATTATATGTATCCGAGATCATGGGGGAAGACTGGAGGGACTATTCTTATCACTGGCAAAGGAACGGCACATTGATAAGAAGATGGGATAACGCTCCACATCACAAGGAACTGCCTAATTTTCCACATCATGTCCATGATGAAGACGATGTCTTGCCCGGGGACGATGTGAGCTTAACCGATGTCCTTTCATTTATTGAAACCCAACTGAAAAGACAGAACTAAGTGCAATCCATAAAGAGTAACGTCCACCGCCGTCGAAGTTATTTAACCCTACCAGAAGCAGTAGGCAAAGATTTCTTCGTCCGACAAATGCCGGCACTGGACAGCGTTCTGGTCATTATCCACACACCTACACAGCATTCTGGCTCATCCGCGGGCATGTTCCTCTCCTGCCTGACGGCGCGTAAGTGGCAAAGTTGAAAGTGGCTACATTTCCCTCAAAAGACGAAAACCAGTGAAGTCGTCACGGTAGTTCGCGTCGAGGCTAACGCGATTCGCCGAGCGGCAGTTCCATGCGTAATAATTCCAGACACCGCCCCTTAAGACCCGGTTGGAGCTACTACCATCATCCCGGGCACTTCCATCTACCGGCGCACCTTCATAGTTGCTGTGATATTCATCCTGCACCCATTCCCAGACATTCCCGTGCATGTCATACAAACCCCATTGGTTGGGTTTCTTCTGTCCCACAGGATGGGTCTTGTCGTCTGCGTTATCAGCGTACCACGCATACTCACCAAGTTCCGTTTCACCATCACCAAAGGAATATCGTGTGGTGGTGCCAGCCCTGCACGCATATTCCCATTCTGACTCTGAAGGCAGGCGGTACTTATCCGTTTCCTCCATTGCATTCAGCTTCCTGATGAATTCCTGAACATCGTTCCAGGATACCTGCTCAACAGGCAGGTCGTCGCCCTTGAAATAAGAAGGATTGCTGCCCATGACCTCAACCCACTGCTTCTGTGTGACCTCGTACTTTCCAAGGTAGAAGGCATTCCCGATGGTCACCTCATGCACAGGACCTTCATCCGGATCCCTCCCGGATTCACTGGCTTGCGCCCCCATCTTGAACTCACCTACCGGGATGAACACGAACTCCATGCCCATGGAATTCGTAAATGTAGGTTTCTCAGCAGTTATACATCCGGAAATTAGAATAGTTACTATTAATGATAGAACTAAACTGATCTTAAGGATCTTATCCACCTGTATTTTTCTCCCTGTGTCAGAATTTGAGTTACAATGTTGTGGAGCCAAAAACCAGAATAAACAATGGCGTCCCGATGGTCCGGATTTGTTTCGCTCACCTGCTGGCAAACCACTGCTCTGTCTTCCTGAGCCCTTCCTTAACACCCTTCATAACAGTCCCTGTGATCTTCTCACCGAACTCTGTATACGACCCTGCGTATTCTATACACGGTCCGGGACCCTTCTGGTATGCCACTATCACTGCATCTGTGGTCGTGCCCAGAAAATCATATCCCATTTCCATAAGATCAAGCCCTTTAGCCTCGGTGGCTGTGATGATCGCACCGACCATGGCACCTTCAGACAGGTTTCCATCAACCACAAGGATGATATTGATGGTCCCGACCCTGTTCACCCTGAAACCTGACGGATGGGTGATACCGGCGGTAACAAAGGTCGTCAGGTAGCCATCTGTCATCACACACAGATTATCCATGCCCACTGCCGTAAGAAGCCCGAAGTACGGGTGGTTAACGTCAAGGGAACCTGCCAGGTTCTCCAGGTATTCCAGTGGGTCGTAATGGTCGAAATCCGGCTTAACCGCGTGGTTGAACAGGCACCCTGCACGTCCGCGCCCGCCTTTTAAGCCTGAACTTATGGCTTCAAAATCTCCTTCAATTACGAGGGTATCGTCCTTAATTTGATACTTCATTTCGTGGCTCCAGTACAGGCATTACAAAAATAGAATTTGTTTTGATATTTTCCGTCACTTCCACCGGCAGGTTGAACGCAACCCCGATATTCGACGAGGTCAGGACATCCCTGGGAGTGCCGGTTGCTACCAGTTCCCCATCACGCAGAAGACATATCTTATCGCAATAATAGGCAGCAAGGTT
>JAFGQV010000069.1 GCA_016935475.1 Methanosarcinaceae archaeon | reverse complement strand
GGCACCAGTGTTGAAGTCCTCGGATGGGATCCTGCAGAACAAACAGGATTATTTGCAGGCAACTTCGAGAGTACAGATGACGGACGCCGCCTAGGTGAGGCGCTGATGGATGAAGGCGCAGACATTATTATGCCGGTTGCCGGGCCTGTAGGACTTGGTACAGCAGCAGCCGTACAAGAACGTGGTGGCGGTTATGTCATTGGCGTCGATGATGACTGGACATTAACAGCTGCTGATTACAAAGATATTGTTCTAACATCGGTTATGAAATTGATGGATGCATCTGTTTACGATGCAACCAAACAAGTTATTGAAGGTACATTTGCAGGCGGTTTCTATACCGGTACACTTGACAATGGCGGTGTTGGACTTGGAACCATCAGCAGTTCCGTTCCACAGGATCTGTTAGATGAAGTAGATGCATTAAAAGCTGATATCGTCAGCGGCGAGGTTTCTGTATCAGAATAATATATCATCTAATTTGTGTTCAAGTAATTATTAAGCACAAGATGATATGACATAAAGAACAAATAAAAGAGGCTGTCCCAAAAGGGCAGCTTCTTTTGCATTAAACGTAAGAAATCCGTGTTTTAGCTGGTATAAATTTGAAAAAGAAAAAGTAGCAATAACTATTGGGCTGCTACTTTCGCGATGTTGTGGGCGATACAGAGGATTCCCCACTCTGTTTTCACCTTTTCAAGTCCCCTAAGCAGAAAACGCCGAAAGCCCCAGTTGTGCTTCAACCTGCCAAACACGGCTTCTGCCTCAATCGGACGCTTGGAGCGCATCTCGATCCCACGAGGTGAAATAAGATAATCATGCGCTTCCTTTTTGAGTTTCAATAACTCAACGCCGATATAGATTCTGCGATTATTTTTTGATCGGGTGCATTCAGCCTTCACCGGACATCCCTCGCAATCAGCACATTCATACACGCGTCGGGATGATCGATATCCATTATGGCTGGTGTAGCCTTTTGTGAAAACGTACTTCAATGACTTGCCCTGTGGACAGACATACTCATCTTTGGCAGCCAGGTAAGTGAAGTTCTCAGCTAGGTAAGGCTTTTTCTTCTTATAGCGTTTCTTTTGCTCATAGTGGAAGGTATTGTATTTCACAAAGGGAACGATGTTTCTTTCCTTCAAGTAGGCATAGTTCTCTTCACTGCCATATCCGGCATCCGTGATCAGGTTTTCCGGATATTCCCCCAACCAATCTTTGAATTGTTCCAGGTGATCTTTCAGGCAGCTCGTATCCCCGGCTCGTTGATGGAAGCTGTATCCAAGCACAAATTGGTTTTCGGTACCTATTTGCACGTTGTATCCTGCTTTGAGTTGCCCATTGCGCATATGGTCTTCTTTCATGCGCATAAAGGTGGCGTCTTCATCTGTTTTTGAGAAGCTGTTCCGGTCTTGAAAGGTTTCCATGTAACGTTCATATTTTTCTTCCCGCAGAATGAAATCTTTTTCCAGATCTCGTTTTGCTTTCTTTAGCTTCTTATTCTTTGGATCTTGTCTCAATTTCTCATTGATCTTTTCAGCTGCTCTCTTCATCGTTTCGGCGTCAATCTCTTTTCCTTCCCCCATTTCTTCTAAGTCCTTTTCTCCGTATTCCGCCTCTTCAGCTGCCTCGATCTCATCAATTTCATCCAACAAGTCCCGCACCTTTTTCTGCAATGTGGCTCTATACTTTTCGGTGCTTTTTCGCCATACAAAACTATACCGGTTGGCATTGGCCTCCAGCTTTGTCCCATCTACAAAGTATTTCTCCAAATCTATATAGCCTTCGTCCAATAGTTGTTCAATCACCCCATAAAACACTTCTTCCATCACCGCTTTCATGATTTCTCCGCGAAAGCGATTGATCGTACGGTGATCCGGTTGGCTCATCCCACTTAGCCACATGAAATAGATGTTTTCTCGCAATGCTTTTGCGATTTTGCGGGAGGAAAAGGTCCGTTGGGTGTAGGCATAGATGATCACTTTTAGCAGCATCTTAGGATGATATGCGCTTGTGCCTCCGCCCTTATACTGACGCACAAGCGGCTCCATATCGATCCGCTCGATCATCTCATTCACCACCCGTACCAGATGCCCTTCGTGGATAATCTCTTCCAGATTGGGCGGCAACAACATCGGTTGTTTCTGTGTGTATGGTTTGAAGATTTGTGTTTTCATCCCCTCTATTATATTAAATTTTTTGGGGCTGTCCCAATTACTTTTGGGACAGCCCCTTTTTTTTAACCTAATCTGATTATATTCTTTATTCTCTACGCTGTAATTTCCGCCACACTTTTTCCGGGGTAATCGGTAGATCTCTCATCCATACACCAACTGCATTATGAACTGCATTGACAACTGCAGGAGCAACACCATCAATACTGATCTCCGCAATTGATTTCGCTCCGAAAGGCCCGCTGGGATCATCCGTCTGTACAAAGATTACATCCATAGGAGGAATCTCATTAGGTTTATAAGGATGATAGGCAGCCAACCTCGCGTTTTCCATCATGCCTTTTTCGTCATAGACGGTTTCCTCGTTATGAACAAAGCCTAAACCCTGAACCATACCGCCTTCAACCTGTCCCGCTGCAGTGATCGGGTTGATAACCCGCCCGCAATCGACCACCATTAATAAGCGGGCAACTTTGACCTCTCCTGTTTCAGTGTCTACTTCCACTTCAGCAAATTGTGCTGCAGTCGGCGGCGGACTCTTATAACTCATATGAGATGCTGTCGCCATAATTTGATGTTGGTTTTTATTATGCAAACTGTTCAAAGCCACTTCGGCAAACGTGACTGAACTTCCATCCGGAGCGATTACTTTTCTATCCTCCAGCTTTAGAGAATCCGGTTCTTTCATATCTAGCATCATGGCTGCATGTTCACGGACCTGCTCGGCAATTTTCATGGCAGCCTTTTTAACTGCACCACCACTTATATAGGTTGTGCTGCTGGCATACGCCCCTTTATCAAAAGGTGTGAAGTCTGTATCTGAAGAATATACGATAAAATCTTCCACAGGAATACCAAGTACTTCTGCCGCCATCTGTGCCAGGATCGTATCGGAACCTGTTCCAATATCTGTTGCACCTATCAACAGGTTGAAAGAGCCATCATCATTCATTTTGAGTGTTGCGGCAGCCATGTCCAGACCTGCGATACCGCTACCATGCATAACCACACCCATGCCAATGCCCTTTCTTATAACCCCTTCCTGATTTTTATATTCCTCTCTTTTCTTGTAATAATCCATTGCCTCAAGACCAATGTTCACACAATCTTCAAGTCCATTGGTTTCCATGGTCTGTTCAAAACCTTCACGGCCTTCTCCCAGCTGGGAGCTTAACAACATAGGTTCGCCCACTTTCAGCCAGTTTGTACGCTTGAACTCGATGACATCAAGACCAATCGTTTCGGCAATTTCTTCCATCAATACCTCAAGCGCAAAAGTTTCCTGCATGGTTCCATACCCGCGATACGCACCTGAAACCGGCGTGTTTGTATAAACAACATCACAATTGAAACGAGAATTTGGCGCATTGTACAATGACAAACCTTTAAAACCACCCACCATTTGGACTGTGAGTCCGTGAGTCGCATATGCTCCGGTATCGCCGATTAATCTCAACTCGACTGCATCGACTTTGTTGTCCTTGACGCCCACTTTGTAACGAATGACATGTGGATGCCTGCTGCGTGAGCTGATAAATTCCTGGCGTCTTGATAATTCCATTCTCACCGGTCGGCCTGTAGCGATTGTAAGATGTGCACATAAATCTTCAAGCAAAATTTCTTGTTTTCCACCAAAACCGCCCCCTATGCGAGGCTTAATCACTCTTATGCGCTTTACCGGGAGTCCAATCAAAGGTGCGATGATACGCCTTGCATGAAAAGGCACCTGTGTACTGCTGCGTACAACAAGACGTTCGTCTTCATCCCAATAGGTAATACAAACATGGGGCTCCATTTGAGCGTGGTGCTGTTTTGGCGTTTTAAATTCACCGTTGAAAACATGGTCTGCGTTACTAAATGCCTGTTCAAGATCACCTACCTCTGCTTCGATATGGTAGATAACATTGTGTTTGGCATCAAAAATACCTTCTGTATCCTCTTCATCATGAATAACCGGTGCGCCTTCCTGCATGGCTTCTTCCGCATCTAATACCGCAGGTAAAACTTCATACTCAACATCAATCAGTCTTAGCGCTTTCTGTGCAATTTTTCTGCTTTCTGCAGCTACAATGGCTACCCTATCTCCAACATGGCGCACTTTATCATCCAGACTGACCTGATCGAAGGGTAAAGGCTGGGGATAACTCTGTCCACCGGTGGCGTATTTGACACGCGGGACGTCTTTATATGTCATTACAGCGTGTACACCATCCAATGCCAGAGCCTTACTTGTATCAATATTTTTTATTCTTGCATGCGCATGCGGGCTGGTTAATAACTCGCCGTACAACATATCTTTTATAAAAATATCGTCTGTGAACGCCGGTTTACCTTTTGCAAGCTTATTGCCATCTACTTTTATTTCAGGTTTACCAACAATCCTTAATGGTTCCATATTCGAGGGTGTTAAAACCAATGGCGGAAGCGTCTGCGTTTCTCCATTCCTGCGGTAATATGCTTCCGGTAAATCTACTTTCTTACCACTATCCGCCAGTTTTCCTTCGATGACATTTGCAGCCTGTAATTCCTTCCCACTCAGCATTGCTGATGCCATTTTAACTGCATCAATTATCTTGACATGCCCGGTACAACGGCACATAATACCACTCAATGCATTCCTTATTTCATCTTCATCCGGATCAGGATTCTTATCTAATAAAGCTTTCACAGTCAGTATTTGTGCTGGTGTACAAAATCCACATTGTATTGCACCGCTATCAATAAATGCTTTCTGGATCGGATGAAGGACACCATCTTGATTAAGTCCTTCAAGAGTTATTACTTCCTTACCTTCAACTTCCGGTAAATTCAAGAGACAGCTTCGTACAGGAGAGCCATTGAGGAGGATTGTGCACATGCCACAGTCTCCCTCTCGGCAGCCATTTTTTACACTGTACAATGATTGTCCGCGAAGATAATCCAATAAAGTAATTTGCTCTGTGATTGTTTCGCTTTTTCGCTCACCATTAAGCATAAAATCTATTTTGGTAGACTTTTCAGACATATCTAGTTTGCTCCCTTCAGACATTCATTAAGGACACGTTCGGCCAATACCGCTGCCATCTCTTTGCGGTATTCAACACTCCCTCGAAAATCAGCTTTTGGTTGAACTTCACTCAGAACCTGCTTTTTTATTTCTTCAATACCATCTTGTGTTAGTTTTTTTCCAATCAGTATATTTACTTTTTCAAAATTAAGGACAGATTTAT
>JAFGQV010000068.1 GCA_016935475.1 Methanosarcinaceae archaeon | reverse complement strand
ATCTGCCACTGCGGCTTAAATATTGCAAACGTCATAAATGTTGATATCCTCCGCGAGAAGACAGGTAAATTAAATGATGTTGCAATTGTTAAAGACATCGATTTCGTGTGTTCCGATTCGGGGCAGGAATCACTCATCAATGACGTAAAAGAACACAATATTGATCGCATTGTTATTGCAGCATGTTCACCAAAATTGCATGAACAGACTTTTAAAAACCTGCTTGAGAAAGCGGGACTGAACCCCTATATGCTCGAGATGGTAAACATTCGTGAACAATGTTCATGGGTGCATATCGATAATCCCATGATGGCAACCCGGAAAGCATTTGACCTGGTAAAAATGGGTGTTGCCAGAGCAAGGTACCTTGAGCCATTGAAGACCAAAAAAATCCAGGTGAACAAAGATGTGCTTGTAATTGGCGGTGGTGTTGCCGGAATTGAGGCGGCACTTGATCTTGCAGATAGCGGCTTTCATGTATATATGGTTGAAAAGGAACCATCTATCGGCGGGAAGATGGCACTTCTAAACGAGGTATTCCCGACAAACGACTGCTCCATATGTGTGCTTGCACCAAAGATGACGGAGGTACAGAACCATCCGGACATCGACCTTTTCACATTTTCCGAGATAACGGACATAACAGGTTCAGTTGGGAATTTCCAGGTCAAAGGTGTGAAAAAACCGAGATACGTTTCAGAAAGCAAATGCAAAGGTTGCGTGGATGCGTGTTCTGAGGTGTGCCCTGTTGAGATCGCAAATCCATTCGATTTCGGACTTGGAAAGACAAAAGCGATCTATATGCCGTTCCCACAGGCAGTTCCCAGAGTGGTGTGTATTGATAGTGAATACTGCGTTGGGTGCGGTCTCTGCAAACAGGCGTGTCCGGCAGATGCGATCGATTACGACTCAAAAGCTGAGGAGTTTTCACTCACTGCCGGAGCAATTATTGTAGCAACAGGATACCAGTTATTTGATGCATCCCGTAAAGAGGAGTATGGATATGGTATTTCTCCTGACGTGGTCACCAATATGGAACTTGAACGCATGCTTAATGCTTCCGGTCCCACTCGTGGCAGAGTTGTGGTGCCATCCAGCAGCGAACTGCCGTCACGTGTAGCATTTATCCAGTGTGTGGGCTCAAGGGATGCGACGGTAGGGAATTCCTATTGTTCGCGTGTATGCTGCATGTCGGCAATGAAGAATGCCCAGCTTCTCAAAGAGCGCTATCCAGAGATGGATATTGTGATCCATTACATCGACATCAGGGCATCCGGTGAGATGTACGAGGAATACTATGAGCGGACGCAGTCAATGGGAATTGATTTCATTCGCGGTAAGGTGGCAGAGGTATTATTTGGCAGCGATAAAAAACCGAGGCTTCGGTTCGAGGATACTCTTGAATGTGAGATCAGGGAAGAGCCGTATGATCTTGTGGTGCTCTCAACCGGCTTTGAAGCAAACGAGACGTCAGAGCCGATAGCCAGGATGCTGAACCTTTCCAGGCGTTCCGACAGGTTCTTCTCCATCGCGCACCCGAAGATGAAACCTGTTGATGCACACATAAACGGCGTGTTTATCGCAGGATGTGCATCAGGACCCAAAGAGATCCAGGTCTCCATTGCCCAGGGGGGTGCAGCCGCTGCCAGGGTATTTAGACTCCTGAGCAAAGGTGAGCTTACTTCAGATCCCCTGAGTGCACATGTGGACCCTGAAAAATGCATAGGTTGTAAATTATGTGAAGAAGTATGCAGGTTCGGCAGCATAAAGATGGTTGGTAAAAAGGCAGTCGTGGATGAGATTTCCTGCCACGGTTGCGGGACATGCAGTGCAGCCTGTCCGGCAGATGCAATATGTATGCGAAACTATACGGACGAACAGATACTGGCACAGGTAAGGGCTGCAGTAGAGGTTAAAGACGAGTTCCCGCTCATTGTTGCTTTTCTATGCAACTGGTGCAGTTACGCATGCGCTGACCTGGCGGGAACATCCCGGATCCAGTATCCGACAAACGTCAGGATAATCAGGGTGATGTGTGCCGGTCGTGTTGATCCTGAATTCGTACTTACGGCGTTTGAAGGCGGTGCAGACGGAGTGCTGGTTGCAGGATGCCGGCTTGACGAGTGCCATTATGTCCATGGAAATTATAACGCCAGACAGCGAATGGATGCGCTTAAAGGAGTGCTGGAAAACATCGAGATAAACCCTGAACGCCTTAAGGTCGAATGGATCTCGGCATCAGAAGGAGAGAGGTTTGCAGAAACCATCAAGAGCTTTGTTGAGGATTTAAAGAAAATGGGACCGATCGGGTCCGAGATCCCGGAGACGCCGAAATGACGCAAGAGGGTGAGGAAGAAGGTATCACCGTCACAAAAAAGATGGACATCCAAGATTCGCATTTTATATATACACAGGATACGGAAAAATCCCGGAAGGTCCTGAATTACGATTACAAGCGGTGCACTGGATGCGGACTGTGTGTGGGTTTGTGTCCAACGAAGGCACTTGAACTCGGACACATGCATGAGATTGCCACAGGACTGGACGCACCTCCTGTGATGATGGATATTGATAAATGTTCTTTTTGCGGCATGTGTGCAAATTTCTGTCCGGTCCATGCCATTACCATGGGATACGAAGGGGAACTGCCTGAAAAAGGATCGTATCCAGTCTATGATTCATATGTGAAGGTCAATGAAAAGTGCCTGCCCTGTATTTTGTGTGAGGAGGCATGCCCTGAAGAGGCAATTAAGGTCGAGTTCACCTTTCCCAAAAAAGAGCAGATAGCACCACTTAAAAAAGATGCATTAGGCGAGATCGAGATCGACCACGAAAAATGCAATTTCTGCGGCATATGTGCAAGGTTCTGTGATGCTTTTATTCTGGTTGAACAGGAACCAACACCCACTGACCCCAGACCGTTTGAGCAGATACTGGTGGATGAGGATAAGTGCGACTACTGTGTCCTGTGTCAGGATATATGTCCCGAAGATGCGATTCGTGTGAAAGGTGAACGTCCATGTGAAGCCCCAAAAGTTCAGGGAAATGTGACCATCGATGATGAAAAGTGTACCCTGTGCACATGGTGTAAAACAGTATGCCCGTATGAGGCGGTTGATATCAAAAAACCATTCAAGGGCGAGATCATGCTGGTTGAAGCCAACATCGATAAATGCGATCCACAGGGCTGCCACGGTTGTTTTAATGTGTGCCCATCTCACCTGTGGTATGTCCCTGCTGACAAAAAGATCGCTATCGTTGAGGATTACTGCACCTACTGCGGTGCATGTGTCAATGCATGCCATCTTGATGTGGTGCGGGTCTCCCGCGAGAAGGTACACCATACTGACATACCGGATTCACCATGGGCTTCCCAGTGGAGGGATGCTGTGGAGTCTCTGGTGACAGCAAAAAGACACCATCCGGATATCTCACATGTCCTGGAGGTTGGGGAGGAGTTACCCAGAGAATATGTCGAGGTCGAACTGCCTGAGATCGACGAATCACTTCAGAAAGCTGTGAGGGAGCACATTCAAAAGGTGATGCAATCTCTCAAAAGCGTGAAAATCAGGAAGATGTGGGAAAGCGAATCGTCGGATGAGGTTAAAAAAGCGGTGGACGGGAAAGGTAATGTATAGTCCAAATTTCACATACACCCACAGGATAGTCAAAAACCTTGTTGACATCACTTCAGCAAGAGACACCATACTAAATGCCTATCTTGTGCCAAAATGGGAAGTATCCTTAAGAAGAGATGCATTGATAAAAGCTGCACATGCATCAACAGCAATAGAAGGGAATCCGCTCACCTTAGAAGAAGTCAGCCAGCTAGCCCAGGGCAGAAAAGTAACAGCGACAAGGAAAGCGCAGCAGGAAGTGTTGAACTATCTTAAGGTCCTGGAAAATATTGAAGAATATCAGGAACATGGAAAGGTTACTGAAAAAATCCTCTTGAAACTGCATAAAAATGTATCTGAAAACACACTGGAATATCCGGAATATGAAGGCAGATACCGGGATGTTCAGGTCTATGTGGGCAAGACATCAACAGGTGAAGTTGTATTTATGCCACCAGCATCTACGAAAGTGCCGGAATTGACAAATGAATTAATTGAGTGGACCAATTCGGAGGCATCTTTTAAACTTGAACCTGTCATTGTAGCAGGATTATCCCATTATGAATTTGTAAGGATACATCCTTTTGTTGACGGCAACGGCAGAACAGCAAGGGCACTTGCAACCCTGATACTGTATCTAAGGGAATTCGACATAAAGAAATTTTTTACACTGGATGACTATTACGATAGCGACAGGAATGCATATTATAATGCTTTAAAATCTGTTGACCAGAAAAAACTTGACCTTACAGAATGGCTTGAATATTTCACGGATGGTGTTCTTCTTTCTATCTCAAAAGTAAAAGAGCAAGTATTGCAGCTTTCACTTGAAAAACATAAAAAAGAAGCTGAAGGACAGATCGCTCTTACAGGAAAGCAGACAAAAATCATTGAACACCTAATTTCAAATGGTCGAATAACAAGCAGCGAGATTCAGAATATGTTTGAAGTATCCCGGCAGGCAGCACACAAGGAAATAAAAAAGCTTATTGAATTAAATATTGTTGAATCAAAAGGCACGGGTAAGGCAACATTTTATGTCATCAGATAGGTTGACGCAAAGGTTGACGCAAAGGTTGACGCAAAATTCAAACATGTATGTTTAGACCAAACTATGAATTCGGACTGGTGCAAAAAAAGAAAAACCGAATTGGGATATTGCGATATCCAAGCAGCGAAATTAAACAATAACTTTATACTTCCTCAG
The DNA here is from genome assembly GCA_016935475.1 of Methanosarcinaceae archaeon. GTDB lineage: Archaea > Halobacteriota > Methanosarcinia > Methanosarcinales > Methanosarcinaceae > JAFGQV01. Next base: position 1,607 of record JAFGQV010000068.1, on the reverse strand, counting down.
GCTGTTTGTTGGGTAGATCGTTGAACATCGTGATACGAAATTTTGGTGAGGCTTTCCATGAGCAAAAAATTCGACTACAATAAACTTGGACTGAAATGCGGACTTGAGATTCACCAGCAACTTGACTCAAAAGAGAAACTGTTCTGCAGGTGTCCAACGAAAATACGGAATACAGAGGAGTCGAACTTTGAGTTCTTCAGGTACCTGCGCCCGACAGCAAGCGAAATGGGCGAAACCGACCAGGCAGCCCTTGAACAGACCAAAGTAAAACGAAAGTACATCTACAAGGCATATGACACCACATGCCTCGTTGAATATGATGAGGAGCCTCCCCGCGAGTTGAACAGTGAGGCTCTTGATATTGCACTTACCATTACAAAACTTTTTAACATGCAGCCTGTTGACCAGTTACACGTGATGCGCAAGATCGTGGTGGACGGCTCGAACACATCGGGTTTCCAGAGGACCACATTCCTTGCAAAAGATGGCTACCTTGATACATCAGAAGGGCGCGTTGGCGTGGATGTGCTGTGCCTGGAAGAAGAGGCTGCCCAGAAGATAGAAGAGGTGGGTGACTCCATCGTATATTCACTGGACCGTCTGGGAATCCCGCTCGTGGAGATCGGGACAGCTCCGGACATTGTATCACCTGCCCATGCAAAGAAAACGGCACAGCAGATCGGGATGCTCCTGCGTTCCACCGGCAAGGTCAAGCGCGGGCTCGGTACCATCCGCCAGGATGTGAACATATCCATAGCAAAAGGTGCGCGGGTTGAGATAAAAGGCGTTCAGGCACTGGACCTTATTGAACCTATTGTGGATAATGAGGTTGAGAGGCAGGTAAATTTACTTGATATCAGGGAGGAACTGTTACAGAGAGGTGCTTCGGTCCCTGAGGAGATATTTGATGTCACGGATGTTTTTGCAGATACGAAGTCGAAGGTCATCAGGAAAGCGCTCAAAAACGGAAAGGTCCTTGCAGTCCTCCTTCCGAAATTCGCAGGATTCGTCGGAAGGGAGGTCCAGTCCGGGCGGCGTCTTGGGACCGAGTTTTCGGACCGTGCCAAATCATCAGGAGTTGGAGGTATATTCCATACTGATGAACTTCCGAATTACGGAATAACCCATCAGGAGGTCGAGGCACTCCGCCAGGCAGTTGGCGCAAAGGAAGATGATGCTGTGGTGATGGTCGCTGACAAAGAAAAGCGTGCTCATGGTGCAATGGAAGCTGTGATTATCCGTGCAAAGGAAGCACTTGAGTATGTTCCCGAAGAGACGCGTCGTGCTCTCCCGGATGGCAATAGCGCATACATGAGGCCGCTTCCGGGTGCTGCAAGGATGTATCCTGAAACGGATGTTCCGCAGGTCACCATATCTCGTGAGTATTTTGCGTCAATCGAAGTACCTGAACTTCTGACCAAGCGGATAAAGCGGTTCGAAGAGGAGTTCGGTCTGAATAAGGAACTGGCAGGTAAGATAGTGTATTCAAAAGACCTGCCCTTTTTTGAGGAACAGGTCCGGCGTTTCAAGGATAATCCAAATATCAATGCTACCCTTATAGTCAGAACCTTAACAGGCACAGTGCCTGAACTCAAGCGTGATGGTGT
>JAFGQV010000067.1 GCA_016935475.1 Methanosarcinaceae archaeon | reverse complement strand
TAAAATCGGTGCTAAAAAGAAGTATATCGGAAAACGAGCATACGTAATAATCATCAAAGACTAATCAATTATGCAACACAGCAGTTTTTGCGAACCTTTCCTCACCATCTAGCTTTCTGGGTGCGTTTTTTAGGTAAGATTTAAATTCTACATATTTAGAATGAGGTACATGGTAATTCCAATAGTAGTACTGGCAATTGTATTTTTACTGATAGCGGTCAGGAAAATCGGGAATATCAAACTTCAAATATGGCAGATCATGCTTGGCGGTGCTTTAGCTGTTCTGTTCACCGGACAGATCTCTGCCCGGGATGCCCTGATATCTGTAAACTTTGAGGTAATACTGTTCCTGTTCAGCATGTTCATCGTAGGAGTTGCTCTTGAAGATAGCGGATATCTCTCGCATCTGTCGTATGAAATATTTAAAAGAGCGAAAAACACAAACCAGCTTATATTTATGATCTTATTTGGAATGGGCATTGCATCAGCAGTTTTAATGAACGATACCCTGGCCATTATCGGAACACCTGTAGTCCTGCTTCTTGCAAAAAAACACGGAATAGAACCCAAAGTCCTGTTAATTACGTTAGCATTTGCAATAACGATTGGAAGTGTAATAAGCCCTATTGGAAACCCGCAGAATCTTCTGGTCGCAACTGTGGGGAATATCGAAAATCCTTTCGTAACTTTCTTACAATTCCTGCTGATACCAACTATAGTTAATCTTTTTATCGCGTTTCTGGTGATTAGATCTTTTTATAAAGAACAGTTCAAAAATAATGTCTTAACCCATTCCCGGGAACCAATAAAAGACCATGAGCTTGCGAATTTATCTAAAATATCCCTGATCTTGCTAGTGGCGTTAATATCAATTAAGATCATGATGACAGTTCTTAATACACAATTCGACTTTAAGCTGGTTTATATCGCAGCCATATCAGCACTCCTGATTTTAGTATTTAGCAAAAAGAGGTTTCAGATAGTCAGAAAAGTGGATTGGCACACATTGATCTTTTTTGTGTCCATGTTCATTTTAATGGAAAGTACGTGGAATACTGGTTTTTTTCAATCAGAAATAGATGCCCTGAACATAAATATTCTATCAATACCCATGATATTGATCCTGAGCGTTTCATTGAGCCAATTGATCTCAAATGTACCTTTAGTGGCGTTATATCTTCCAATGCTTTTTCATGCAGGTGCATCCACTGAAGAGATGATGGCATTGGCAGCAGGCAGTACAATTGCAGGCAATTTCCTGATACTTGGTGCTGCAAGCAATGTTATAATAATCCAGAATGCAGAAAAAAGATCAGGAGAAACGATTACTTTTTTAGATTTTGCTAAAATTGGAATTCCATTGACAATTCTCAATATTTTGGTTTACTGGATATATTTTATTGTCATCTGAACGAGCACATGAAACCTATTAGAATTAAACTATGCCCGGAAGATTTTCGATTATAACTTCCACACAGCAAGGTATTTACGTAATAAAAAGAATATGAGGGTCAGTTCACAGATTTATAAATAAACAGGAAATGTAAGTCATATCGTTGAAATTATTTATATATCATAAATAACATGATACCACAAACTTTAAACCATGTTATCCATGTTTATAAGTTTCATATTTATTTCATATCATCATTTTATTGCCCACCCGGGAGGGATATCGAAAATTGAGTCAACCTTGTGTTAATATCGGCATGGTCGGTCATGTCGACCATGGAAAAACCACGCTTGTCAGTGCACTGTCCGGTGTTTGGACAGATACGCATAGTGAGGAAATGAAGCGCGGTATATCGATAAGATTGGGGTACGCAGACACGACCTTCAGGAAATGTCCGAATTGCCCGGAGCCACAATGTTATAGTGTTGAGGAGAAATGCCCGAACTGTGGTGAAGATACAGAGGAAATCAAGACGATCTCCTTTGTGGATGCACCGGGACATGAGACCCTAATGGCCACCATGCTTTCAGGTGCCGCGATAATGGACGGCGCTGTTCTAGTGATCGCAGCCAATGAAAAATGCCCACAGCCGCAGACAAAAGAACACCTGATGGCACTTAACATCATAGGTATCAAGAACATTGTGATCGTACAGAACAAGATCGACCTTGTGAGCCGGGAAAAGTTGATCGAACATTACCACCAGATCAAGGATTTTGTTAAAGGAACGGTTGCACAGGACGCACCGATCATACCGATCTCTGCACAGCAGAATACTAATATTGACGCATTGATACAGGCACTTGAAAACGTGATACCGGTTCCCGTATATAAAATGGACAAACCTGCCCGTATGCTGGTTGCGAGGTCTTTTGACATCAACAAACCCGGAACTCCCATCGACAAGATATCGGGCGGTGTGATCGGTGGAACCCTGACCGAAGGTGTCCTTCACCCCGGTGATGAACTGGAGATCAGACCTGGACGCAAGGTCGAAAGCGAAGGAACGATAAAATGGTTACCGATCAAAACCGTGGTTACCAGGATCATTGCTGGCAAAGACAAAGTTGAAGAAGCAACTCCTGGAGGACTGCTGGCAGTGGGAACGAACCTTGACCCAACAATTACGAAGAGCGATTCGCTTACAGGACAGGTTGCAGGTTTGCCAGGGACCCTTCCGGATACACTTTATTCACTCAAAATGGAACTACACCTCCTTGAAAGGGTGGTCGGAGTGACAGACGAAGCCGAGATCAGTAATATAAAAACCAGTGAACCGTTAATGTTGAATGTCGGTACTGCAACCACTGTGGGTGTTGTGACCAGTGGACGTCCCGGTGTTGCAGAAGTGGAACTCAAACGTCCTGTATGTGCTGAGGAAGGATCAATGGTCGCGATCAGCAGGCGTGTTGGTTCAAGATGGCGTTTGATCGGCGTAGGAGTAATTCGGGATTGAAAGTTATAATCGACACCAATGGACTGATGATCCCGGTTCAGTTCAAAGTTGATATATTCAATGAACTTAAACGTCTTGGATTTGATGAATTCCTGGTCCCGGAAGCTGTGATCGATGAACTCGATATGCTGACCAAAAGATCAAAGGGCGCGGACAGGACCGCTGCAAAGGTTGCACGCTCATTGATCGATATGTGCGAGGTTGCGGATGTTAGAGGTGTTGCTGATGATGTCATTGCAAAACTTGCGGTTGACCTTGGTGCAGCAGTATTGACCAACGATATTGAACTGAAGAAACGATTATCTGACATTAATATAACAGTGGTATATCTGCGCCAGAAAAACCTGCTGGCAATGACATAGTTCTGTTTAAGGATACTGTAATAATAATCATAACTTTTAAGTATAAAAATCTTGAAAAGCAAAGTATAGGGCTTATGGAGACAAACGAATGTATAAAAAGATGAAGCTTGTCGACACAGTTCGCATATCACCTGAACTACTGGGTGAGAATGTGGAAAATAGCGTCAAGAACGCATTAAAAGAAAAACTGGAAGGGCGTGTCGATAATAAATTAGGTGCAATTGTTGGAATTATTGCTATTGATAAGATTGGCGAAGGGCATATTCTTGTTGGTGACGGCGCCGTTTACTATGATGTTACTTTCGAAGCGATTGTGTTCATGCCACAGATACAGGAAGTTATCGAAGGGCAGGTTGTTGAGACCGTGGAGTTCGGTGCTTTTGTGAGCATAGGTCCCATGGATGGTCTTTTGCATGTCAGCCAGATCACAGATGATTTCATGGCATATGATGGAAAGAATGGAAGACTGATTAGCAAAACCGGCGGAAGGTCACTTGCCGAAGGTGACAGGGTGCGCACACGTATTGTTGCGATCAGTATAAATGAGCGTGACCCGAGAGAGAGCAAGATCGGGCTTACCATGCGCCAGCATGCATTGGGTAAGATCGAGTGGCTTGAAGAAGCACGAAAACCAAAGGCAGATGAAAGCAAATAGTTGTCCGGGAGAATAAAATATGAGTGAGCAGGTTTGTCGCGAGTGCCACAGGATCTTAGCAGGTCAGACATGTCCGGTATGCGGTTCCAGTAACCTGAGTTCTGACTGGAGTGGGCTTGTCATAATTATCAATCCACAAAAATCAGTAATTGCTAAAAAGCTCGGCGTTGAGATGGCAGATAAATATGCTTTGAAGGTGCGGTAGTTTGGGCGCTCAGATCGTATTGCCAGAAGAACTTCGCCCACTTCTGCGCAAACCTTTTGGAACGCTATATACAGGAAATGGAAACGAGGTGATACTGAAGGTTGCAAATGCCATCAGCGGCTCCACAAAACTTATATCTGTGGGTGATGTCACTACCTACCATTTACTTGAATCGGATATTGTACCGGATATCTGCATCGTGGATGACCGAACAAAAAGAGAACCTGCATCCGACCATGTACTGTGCGGCACAAAACATACAGCATTTACCCAGATATCGGTTGACAATCCAGCGGGTGTTATAACCGAAGATTTAATAAATGTGATTGATGATGCAGTTGCATCAGATCGACATATGAGGATATTTGTCCGTGGCGAGGAGGATCTGGCAGCACTGCCATCGATTTTGATTGCCCCGATCAACTCGGTGGTTCTCTACGGCCAGCCGGATGAAGGCGTGGTGGTTGTAAAGGTCACCGAATCCAAAAAAGATGAAATTCGAAGATTAATGATTCAAATTATCGAAAAACAAGAACATAAGGAACAATTAGATGATATGCGGAGGAAATTAGATGGATATTAACATTACTGAAGATAAGAATAATGCACTTCTAAACAGGCGGGAAGTAAATTTCGTGGTCACTTTCAAGGGTCCAACTCCCCCACGAAATGATGTTAAGAACAAGCTGGCTGCTATGCTGAATGTTCCCCTTGAACTGGTGATCATCCAGACAATGAAGAACGAGTTCGGAATGCAGGAGGCTTCGGGATATGCAAAGATCTATGAGGAAGCATCCCGCATGAAAGAGATTGAACGTGAATATTCACTGGTGCGAAATGCACTTCCTGAAGAAGCCGATGTGGCAGAGGAAACTGCAGAAGAGTAGGTGAGAGAGTGTCAGTTAAAAACTATTACAAAGTAAGCGGTGACTCCATCGAGAGAGTTCGCCAGTTCTGTCCACGATGCGGAGAAGGTGTGTTTCTGGCAGAGCACAAGAACAGGCTTACCTGCGGAAAGTGCGGGTATACCGAATTTAAAAAATGATACTGCTTTTTTAACATCACAACTGAAGAGGTTGTGATGTGTTTTTCTGTTT
>JAFGQV010000066.1 GCA_016935475.1 Methanosarcinaceae archaeon | reverse complement strand
GACTTTAATGTGGCTATTATCCCTGCCTTTGCAACACTGATGGTCTGCTGTTCCATTGCTTCATGGAGTGCGCTTTTATCTTCGTTACGCATCTTATCCATCTCATCAATAGCTGCTATTCCCATATCTGCCATCACAAGCGCACCGGCTTCAAGGGTCCATCGCCCGTCCCCCAGATCATCCTTCACCGCCGAGGCGGTCAAACCACTTGAAGACGCACTCTTACCCGATGCAAAAACTCCCCTTGGGGCGAGTTTTACCATGTATCGCAGCAACTGGCTCTTTGCTATTCCGGGGTCCCCCACAAGCAGCATGTGAATGTCCCCACGTACCCGTGTGCCGTCGGGAAGGTTCTTTGGAACGCCTGAGAACAGTTGCAATGCAAGTGCTTCCTTTATATCTTCGTATCCGTAAATGGACGGCGCAATTGAATCGTTGATCTTTCTAAATATCTCAGGGTTGCGGCCCAGCTCAAGTATCTGCTCTTCTTCTTCAGAGGATATTTCCAGTTCATCAAATTCCTTGTCCATGTATTCAATGGAATTCGCATGCAGTACAAGGTCATAAAAAGGCGATTTTCCCTCACGGAGCGTGCGCTGGTGGGAACGCAGGATTCCGTTGACGACCACACGCGCACCAGGTGAGGCTATCCCTGCAAGGTCATCCTCAGCATCAATATCAAGGCTCTGGGGTTGGGAACCACCTTTTAGTTTTTCGGGCGATTCCTGTACCTGAAGCTTCTGGGCATCAATGAATGTAGATTGCTCGATAACGATCTTAAAGGGACCTTTCCTGCCGCACGTTTCGTTCTCACATTCATGTGGCTCTGCAAATTTCTGGCTGGTTTGCGGCAGGAATGTTACATGCTCGCACCGCATGCATAAAAATGCTGCATTTGTGATCTTAGGGCGCACCTCAGTTGCTTTACGTATCATTCCCTCGATAGCGATAAATGCTAAAAGATGTTTGCTTCGAAGGTCCCTGATTGAGATTTTATTCGGAATTTTTATGAACTGTACATGGGCATCAGAAAGCGATTTTTCAACCGGTAGCTCGATCTCTTGAAGTGCCTGTTCTGCCGAGGGAATAACGTCGTCCGGATGCTGGAGCAGTTCATCTGCAAGTTCCTGTTCATAGTTCTCAAGGTCTGTAAAATCCACAGTAATACTACGCTGGTCGGGATACTCGTTTGCAAGCTGGATCAGGTCATCCCAGTAGTAGCGCTTGAAAAATTCTTTAAATTTTCCGTTCCATTTTCCTTCGGTCATGTTTTTTCACAAAAGATAGTAAGATATTAAAGCATATTCCGGGGATATCAAACACGGATTTGTATCAATATCAATCTTTCGAATTGAACAGTTACATTATTTATAACGTTTCCCAAAATTTCGCTGGATTCGCCTCAGCACTCCACGCAGTGTCTGAACTTCCCGCGGGATCAACTGTGCCCGTCCGAGAATTCTTTTGAACATCAGCAGTGTCTTGTCTTTTTTGTGAGGCGGGTAGCCTATGTCTTCCAGCACCTCTGCTATATGTTCGTGCAGGAGTTTCAGGTCGAATTGTTCCGCAAGTGGGTTGCCACCTGCCCGGGCATCGCTCAATTCATAAAGCACAATTGCAATGGCATGCGAGAGGTTCAAGATAGGGTATTCAGCAGATGCCGGTATGCTGAGTATCATATCGCAGGTCTTCAGTTCATCGTTCGTCAGTCCGTGGTCTTCCCGCCCGAAGAGGAGTGCAACTGTTCCGCTCATTCCTTTGAGCTTGTCTTTGATCTCACGCGGTCCATATACCGGAAGACGCAGGTGTTCATCCTGTCTAAGTCCGGTTATGCCCGTTGCCCCGATCACGAGATCTGCACCTTCAATTGCTCCGGCAAGGGACCCTGTGATACGGGCACTTTCAAGGACATTACGTGCATGGGATGACATTGCGCGTGCCTCCCCTTCCAGTTTGCATGGATTTACAAGTACAAGATCCGAAAAACCAAAATTCTTCATTACCCGTGCAACTGAACCCACATTTCCCTGATACAAAGGTTCGACCAGTACAACCCTGACATCAAGCACCATATTTAAAACCGTTTCAAACTCAATTCTCAAGCGTTATTGCATCGGCTTCACAAACATTGATGCACAGGCGACATCCAAGGCAGTAGCTGGCATCAAGCACCACAGCAACTATCCTGCCATCATGTTCTTTCATTGAATATACACTTGGTCCTTTTGGACAGGCTAGCTGGCATGAACCACAGCCCGTACATTTTTCCTCATCGATATATATTTTCATTAGATTTAACTTCTGTCTGTTAGTATATAATTGTTAGTATATTAAAGAGAGAATATTAAGCCCGTCGCCTTCAACATCAAGAAATTTCGCATTCATTAGGACCTGGCTGGACCAAAGATAAGTTTATACTCTCCCATACATTGAAAAATAATATGTAGCATAATGACAATCATATAACTGCAAATGCTTAAATATTTTCATTTTTAGGAGAAGGAGGTAGACAAATATGGGTCTGGAGGATATTTTAAAAAATACATTCAAAGGTGAAACCACCGAAGTTGGGTGGTATCTTGCTATGTCAAAGATCGCAGAGAAAGACGGCTTACCTGATGTAGCCGTTTATCTTCGGCAGATCGCCATGGATGAGGCATGGCACGCTGCAGAGGTTGCGGAGATACTTGGACTGGTAAAAAGTGATACCAGATCGAACCTTGAGATGATGCTCGATGGTGAGACAAAGGCAGAGGTCGAAAAAGCAGAAGCTGCAAGGCTTGCAAAAGAAGAAGGTAACGTCGCAGCTGCTCTATTCTTTGACCGGGCGTCCGGTGATGAGGCACGCCACAAGGCAGGACTCAAAGGAATACTTAACAGGATGTAATAACTAATAATTGGGAAATTAAGGAGAGTGAGTAGCTTTGACAAATGACTTACCTGAAAAGGGAGCAATACTTCAGCGGGATAAAGAAACATACGCAATCGCACCACATATCCCGGCTGGTATTGTCACACCGGACCTGCTCCGCAAAATCGCGGACGCTGCGGAGAAATATAATGCCGCAGCCATCAAACTGACATCTGCACAGCGAATGGCGATTGTCGGGCTCAGTGAAGAAGACCTGGATAATGTGTGGGCAGACCTTGGCTTAAAGCCCGGTGCTGCCATAGGATTGTGCGTGAGGAGTGTCAAAATATGCCCCGGGACCACATTCTGTAAGCGGGGTCAGCAGGACGCTGTGGGGCTGGGGCTTAAACTTGACGAGCGATACCATGGTATGGAGTTGCCATCAAAACTTAAGATGGGAGT
>JAFGQV010000065.1 GCA_016935475.1 Methanosarcinaceae archaeon | reverse complement strand
GTCGTTGAGCAGATATTTGAGCAACAGTTGCAGGAAGTGGATGTCAAGGAACCTGTGATCCTGGTGGGAGGTTCATCTCTTATTGAAGGTGTACCAAAGGCACTCGGTGAACTGCTCAAGATCGATATAGTGGTGCCTCCGCATTCGCAGTTGATCGGTGCAGTGGGCGCGGCGCTGCTGGCATCCGGTTATGTGGAGGAGTAGGGCTGATGGAACCTCTTGAAACGTTTGTTGTTGAGTCTGCAATAAAATCAGAAGCAGAGCAGTACAAAGAGATTCTGTCGGATGCCATCTCCGATCTCGTGCTTGCAAGGGCAATTGGAAGGATCAAAGTGGTCATCAGGCCTGAAGATACGGTGTTCCAGATGGCAATGGTCCTTAGGGGAAGCCAGTCTCCTGTAAAAACCATTGATTTTGCACATGTAAGGATAGGGGCATACGGAAAGAGCGGGGTTCAAATAGAGATCACTAACGAGCATTACCTTCCGCAGTTACTGGATAAACTGTGGGCAAAGTACGGACAGGGGAATGTACGCCAGCCTGAACGGAAAACAGTGAATGTGATTTGTGAAAAGCCGCATGATGAGATAACCGTTATCGAACAAATGGTGGTGGACGACCCCCAGCGAACACTGAATGCCAGGCTGGTCGATATGACAATAAGGGTCACACCCGAAGGATTCAGGGTGCGGCACCATTCACTTGAAGGCAATCATTTTATTTTTGTGGCGACGGAAGACGTTATGAAACAGGAATGGATCGAGGAAACGCATCGTATGCTGGAAGAACTTATTGGAGGGAAGATCAGTGGCATCAGTGTTTGAGCCTTACATTTACGAAGGAGGCATCCACAAACATGGTCTGATCCTCGAACTACTGGAGGACCTCGGGGGATACCTGATACAGAAAACTCCGGCAGCCACGGAAGTCACGCTGATAATGCTGATCCCTGAAAAGGATGTACCCCTGATAGAAGATATTGCAAAAAAACTGCTGGGTAAACTCACCAAGGCACCCCTTACAGGCACTGAGATCGCGGTCGTATCTCCGACGTTGGCATATCATCATCTTCCACATGCAGCATGTGATGTTGCAGAGTACCTGCGCCGCGGAGGCGCCAATACAAATATGATAGGTCTTGCCAGAGGCATGGGTAGAAGGGTTGCACTGTCGGCTGATTATGAGAGGCGGCTCATCAATGAGCACGATCTTGCCTTATTTGTCTTTGGAACGTTCAGTGATTGCATTATCAATAAGAAACCGAAGTTGTTCGAGGGTATTGAAGTACCTATTGTCGTCACCGGTGGACCTGACCTTCAGACCGAAGATGTCCCTAATGCGGACCTGTATATCGGGAATATCGGCAGGGTCGCGCACCGTCTGCGTAAGGACACGGAATTAAACGCACTGGACACGATGTCTGAGAAAGTTGGTGCACTAATCGACCGGACCAGGGAGGAGATCGCCAAGGACCCGCTTGCGGTTCTGCCGGCAAGGGTCATGAAGGAAATATCCGATCAGGTTCCGGATATCCAACATGTCATGACACCGGCACCTATCACTCTTCAACTGGACGGACTCCGTGTAAAACTTCCATATTATGAGTACCATGAACGCGTTGAAAATATCGAGTTTGATGAAGGACCATTGCTATCTGAAATTGCAAGGGTCACACCATCGAAAATGAAAAATTATTTATTAATTAAAATACAACATAAATCAGAGGTCGGATTTGTGATATAATCTTCCAATCTGATTTTTAGATATGAATTGTATAATTGAGGATTCATTATATGGAAATTGAAAAGATCAGGAAAGCTTTAGAGAAAGATCCTGATGAGGTAGTATCCAAGCTTTTGGACCAGATAGAGAAGAATTATGGGGAGATTCCGTATATTTTGAATTTTTTAAAAGACACACCTGAACTCTTTATTCCAAAAGTACTGTACGACAATTCCATCATGCGTGAGTTCAAACGCATGGACCCTAAGACCATTGAGTTGATCTCAATTGGTATCTCCGCGGCAATTCGATGTGAGCATTGTTTAAAGATGCACATTCGCATAGCAAACCGTCTTGGGATCTCAAAAGAGGAGATATTTGATGCTATTTTGATCGCAAGCACCCTTTCCACTGCGGCCGTGCTTGCAGAAGGCACACGTGCGCTTGATTCAGAGCTTGATGATGGCAATGATATTTGCGATGAGAAGTGCGATGTGTGCAATGTTTTTGAAGATATCTAATATGATGGTTTAATTCGTATCTGTTTTTACAGTAGCTATTAATGACCGGTTCAGGCTTTCCGTACGAGAAAATTCTCCCATCGGTCGAATTAACTCGCACTATATATTTATAAAATATATACAGCAAGAAAAATCTTCCTCCGATCGGGTTGACTGGATTACATATTTTTACAAAACATATACGATCAAAAAAGCGATGTACCTGATAACAGGCAACCTGCGGCATATCCAAGGATCACACCGCTGTTCAAAAATGGCAATCCTGCCTGCGGTTTTCCTTTCATCACAAGGATGGTGAGCGCAAAAAATCCTGCAATAGTTCCGATCATTGCACCAAGTGCCGGATATGAGATTGCACCAATATGTTCTATGAACACGTTTGAAGAGACCACAAGTATCGTTGGCATCACTGCATCACCAAGACCCATGAAAAAAGCCTCACGCTCGCCTTCTATATCAAATGTTTCTTTTCTGAACGAATAGCCAAGGTGTTTGGGAATAATGAACAGTATCGGAAGTTTCAGGTCCATGACGCCCTCAGCCAGAGCGATCATATGTTTTGTCTTGTATACAGAGATCGCATCATATACTGCCAGAAGTGCCAGAAGTACGATTGTCGGTATTATTGCAAGCGATATCCCAAAGATCGCACTTGCACCAGCGCCGATCATGAGCCCAATGATATCGATGACATACCATTCAGGGAATTTGTGGAGCAGTATGGTCAGACCTGCGGCAAGCAGGAATGATATCGCGTTATTTGTGAGGGTAGTAACTCCTGTTTCCGAGAGGAGTGCATAGAATACATAAAAAAGGGTTGAGGCCACTGCCAGAAACATCACGACCTGAATTATCCATTTCATATCCTTCTTGATCGCAAGAAGCAGGATGGCAGTGAAGGCAAAGATGATGACAATGTAGTATATCGAATTCGCTGTGGAAGTGGGGTCCTCAAAAGCACGCATCTCGTTTATTTCCATGGGCGTTGCTAAGATAAGTGCAAAGATCTGCACCAGCAATATGACACCTGCCATCCCAATCATTGGCATGTAATCTTTAAGAGATGTTTTCTCAGAACTCAATTGATTTACTTCCATGCAATTTTAATTGCTGAATACCTTTCAAGAGATACACTGCACAGTACTTAATAGTATATGTAATAGTATATGTTAAAATAGCATTAATTAATAATAAGTAAAAATATTAGGAATTGTAAGGGAAGAGGTAGAATAATGGAGATGCGCGATATAATTTTTTCTTTGGTGATGATATTATCATCCTTTGTGCTCACGTATGAATGGCTTGGCAGGTTCAAAGATAGCCCTGCAAATTCACTGATCATTCTATCAGCCGTAGTCATGGTCGGTGCACTGGCTGCCATGATATTGTCGGTGGACATAAGGCTTCGCAGGATCGATGCTGAACTGGCGGCAAGGGAACGTTCATTGCGAATAAATGTCCAGAGTGTCGAGGCAAATATGGACCGAAAAATGAATGAGGTCGAAAGCAGGGTAGACGCTGCAATAAATGCATTCAACCGCAGACAGTATCGCTAACATACTTTTTTTGAATTCCAGGTAAATCCTGCCGAAAACCATATTAATAGGATTGGATGTATAGAGATGTAACATAAGATTATTTGTATAATAAAAATATAAGTACAGTCAATCAATAAGGGGTACGAGCTATTCACATAGATCTAGAGCCTATCGGAATCATTAAAAAGGCCGGTAAATACTCAGAAATTTTGATATACTCTGATTTTGAACAGGTTGTAAGAAACCTGATCACTAAATTAGGTAAGAGTGCAAGCGCCGGTCAAAACCTTCTGATAGTTCACAGAAACAAGAATCCAATTGACGGGCATCAGGTAGAGATCACAAAAACACCATTCATAGAGCGTGTAGGAAATGTTCTTAAGGTGGGAAAGATCGATGCAAATGAGGATTCTGTTATAGATGTCCGACTTGACGTTACCGATTGAATAAATAGAAACACTTCAGGTCCTGAACAGTAACTGGACCATTAACTGATTTTTTTTAAGGATATCATGGGCACTGATATAGGAGACCTGCTTGCAAAAAAGACCGTCGAATTACCTGACCTTTCCTACAAAGTGGTAGCTATCGATGCATATAACACTCTCTATCAGTTTTTAAGTATCATCCGCCAGCGTGATGGCACACCGCTCAAGGATTCGCAGGGGCACATAACTTCTCACCTGTCCGGGATACTTTATCGTATAACGAATCTCATAGAGACCGGGATCAAACCTGTTTTTGTTTTTGATGGCACGCCTCCTGACATGAAGCTTAAGACCATTGGAAAACGTAAAGAGGTGCGCAGGAATGCACATGCCATGTGGGATGAGGCAAAGGAAAAAGGTCTGGCAGAGGAAGCGTTCAAATATGCACAGGCATCCTCCAGGGTTGATGCGGACATCGTCGGTGATGCCAAACACCTTCTTGGGGTCATGGGAATTCCGTATGTTCAGGCACCATCCGAAGGAGAGGCACAGGCTGCCTACATGGTCCAAAAAGGGGACGCTGATCTTGTTGGTTCTCAAGATTACGATTCGTTGCTGTTCGGTGCGCCGGTTGTTGTCAGGAACCTTACCATCACAGGAAAAAGAAAACTGCCCGGAAAGAACATCTATGTGGATGTTATGCCTGAGGTCATCGATCTTGACGAAAGCCTTGGTGAACTGGGCATCGAACGCTCCCAGCTTATTGATGTGGCGCTATGTGTGGGTACGGATTACAACCCCGGACTTGAGGGGATCGGTCCCAAAAAGGCACTCAAGCTGATAACAACGCATGGAAATATCAATACGGCACTGAAGGAATCAGGGATGACTATCGAGAACGTGGAGGAAATAAAGGAGTTCTTCCTGCATCCTCCGGTGACCGATGAATACAGGATCGAATGGGGAAAACCGGATAAAGAAAAGATCATCGGCTTTTTGTGCGATCAGCACGATTTTTCAGTAGAGCGTGTAACAAAAGCATTTGAGAGGCTTGAAGCTGCCTCGAAGGCAAAGCAACAGACACTGGACCAGTGGTTCTAGGTCTTGACAAGCATCGATCTGCCGTCCATCTCAACAGGTTTTTCGATCCCAAGCAGTTCCAGCATTGTGGGGGCAATGTCAGATAGCTTTCCGTTGCAAAGTATGACCTTTTTATCAGCGATCACATAGATGCACCGGACAGGATTGGTTGTGTGGGCAGTGTGAGGTTCATTGCTATTTTCCTCTGTCATCTGCTCGGCATTGCCATGATCGGCTGTGATGATCGCAGTACCGCCTGCATGCTGTATCGCATCGATCACCTTTCCAACACATTCGTCCACAGTTTCCACAGCAGCCACAGCAGCATCAAAGATGCCTGTGTGACCCACCATATCCATGTTGGCATAGTTCAGGACGATGACATCGTATTTCCCGGATCCGATCCTTTTGAGCACTTCCTCTGTGACCTCATAGGCGCTCATTTCGGGCTTGAGGTCATAGGTTGCAACCTTTGGTGAAGGGATCAGGCTCCGGTCCTCTCCTTCATACAGTTTTTCCGCACCACCGTTCAGGAAGAAGGTCACATGCGCATATTTTTCGGTTTCTGCGATCCGAAGCTGCGTGAGATGGTTCTTGCTGATGACTTCACCAAGTGTGTTCCTGATCTCTTCGGGCGGATATGCGATGGGAACTTCCAGTTTTTCATCGTACTGCGCCATGCAGACATAATGGACTTTTGGACGCACTTTTCTCTCAAAACCGTCAAAGTCGTCATTGAGAAAGGCATACGTCAGCTGCCGTGCCCGGTCAGGCCTGAAATTGAAGAATATGACCGAATCATTGTCCCTGATGGTTGCTACAGGTTTTCCGTTCCTGTCAAGGATGACCGTGGGTTTGACGAACTCATCGTTCTCTCCCCGACCGTAGCTCTCAATGACCGCGGTTTCTGCGTCCTTTGCATACAGCCCGGTACCCAGTGTCAGTGCATCATAGGCAAGTTTTGTACGTTCCCAGCGTTTGTCCCGGTCCATTGCATAATAACGTCCCGAGACGGTTGCGGTCCTGCCAAGACCAATCTCATTGCAGAATCTCTCGTGTTCCCGGATATCTTCAAGACCTGCTTTTGGAGGGACGTCGCGTCCGTCCAGAAATGCGTGGATGTATACCCGTTCAAGACCTTCCTTTGCTGCAAGTTCAATGATCGCATGCAGGTGGGTCATGTGGCTGTGCACGCCGCCGTATGAGAGAAGCCCCATGAGGTGCAGCGCAGAATTGTGTTCTTTTGCGTTCGCGATCGAATCAAGAAGTACGGGGTTGCTATAAAAGTCGCCGTTCTTGATGGACCTGTTGATCAGGGTCAACTCCTGATAGACCACCCTTCCGGCGCCGATGTTCAGGTGACCTACCTCGGAGTTACCCATCTGTCCCGGGGGAAGCCCCACAGCCTCGCCTGAAGCTTCCAGGATGCATGAGGGGTATTCTTTGACCAGGCGGTCAAGGTTGGGTGTGTTTGCAGCGAGGACTGCGTTTCCCCTGCCATCCGGACGGTATCCCCAGCCATCCAGTATCATTAACAGGAACGGACTTTTTGGTTTGGTCATGGCGCTAGATTGTTCTTATGGATATTAATGCGTTGTTATCGCTGTGTTAGAATATTTCCTTCAGTGCGCGTGCCGATGTGTATACGCTTCCCACCCCGCAGACGTACTGGGCTACCCTTATCGCTTCTATTATTTCTTTTTTTGTGGCACCCTCCTGCATTGCCGCATGGGTCAGGGACTTTACGCCGTCCTCGGCACCGTGGGAGGCATCCAGAGCAAGGGCGATGAGTAGTTTATATTTTCTGGGGATCGCTCCCTCCGAAAGGGCGAACTCACGGGTATTTTCAACAAGCTTTGCAAACTCGGGGTCGAGTTGGTCAATGATCTTTAATGGATGTTCTGGCACTTGATTACCTCCACTTTACGTAAAATACAAGTGTTCCATTGTTATTTTAAACTTGCCAGATACCGGACACCGGTAATTTAGCTTGTAAGACTTAGCCCGTAAAATGAATTAGGTATAATTTTTATTTAATGGCTACTTTACTGAAAGACAATGATCGAAAAGAAGAAAATGGCTGATAATATCAATGTCGTGGCTGATAATGTCAGCGTCCTGTTCGGGAAGATATCGGGCAAGGATAAACTCGAGATCCAGAGGGACAAACTCCAGGCCCGTATCATGGAACTTGAGATCGATGTAAAGAGGCTTGAGACGCAGCTTGAGAAGAACAAGGTCAATACAAGAGAAGCTGTGGCTGCAAAACAGGAGGCTGAGGAACAGCTTAATGCAGCAAACATCAGGATGGAGACTTTTGTGCATGAACTGGAGACCCTGAAAAAGGAGACTTCACAGCAGGTCAGGTTCAGGGAGATAGAGGTCATCCCGCCTTTGAGGATGAATGACTACCTCTCTCAGATACGGTCGCTCAGGTCGGCTCATGAGACGCTGATAACGGCATATGTGGCAGCCGGACGTTCGATATCGGACCTTGGTGATACTGCCGGCATGCTGGAGCATATTGATGAAAAGAGCCGCCATTTGCTGGACAGGATAGATTCATCCACCGGTTTTGTGCTGTTCTATGATACTTCCCATATGGTGTGCGAGGTCATCACACCGCCGCTTCCGGTTACCAGTTCCATGTGGAGGTTCGGGAATGCCTTTGAGGCTGACCAGCTGGAAACCATGGTAAACAGGGATATGGGGGTGTGCATCCTTGTGGTGCATGCAGGTGAGTCTTTTGTGGGGATCGCCTCGAATAAGAACGAGTTCGAGACACAGCAGGTAATACGGAGCAGTGTGAAGGCCAAGCATACCAAGGGCGGGTTCAGCCAGAGGCGGTTCGAGCGCCTGAGGGATGAGGATATTGCCCATCATGTGGAAAAGGTTCAGGAAGCCTTTAAAACGGTCCTCGCGGAAAATACGAATGGTATCGATTACATTATCACGGGCGGCGACCAGCAGCTTGCGAGACATGTCCTGACGGTTCTTCAGCAGGACATCCCTGTGATAGAAAAGACCTTTGAGGCAAGGATCGAGAAGCATAACACCGGTGCGATATTGAGGAATGCACTGAGCAGCCACAGGTACAGGCTGTGAAACTACAGAAATGACAGGAACATGATCTCAACAGCAGAACTTTCCGGAATCGTTGATGCCATGGGTGCTGCAACCCCTGATGAGATACAGGGGATCATAGGGGAGTTTGCGTATATCAGGCATGAGGAGATCCCCGACCCATCGGAGATCAAGGAGCTTTGCAGGACCGCGTTAAAGGACCACCTGATCGAAGTGGTTTCTTCGAACGAGGTCACGGTTGCGGACACAGGAGAGGCAGTTGAGCCGGCAGGTGGGGCAGCAGGAGGGTCAGCAGGTGCAGCTAAGGCAGGAGCGGAAGCTGAGGCTGGCGAGGCAGACGTTGGCTGTTACTACATCCCGGGTCCGAATGCGTTCCCTGAGATACCTTTCGAGATGAGTGAAGTGATCGACATCCTCGAGCTGTATAGGCGGGAGGTGGATATGGGCAAGGTTGCAAAGAGCTTTTCAACCCGCTTGAAGAGGCGTGCAACTTCCCTGAACAACAAGATCGATTCATTCACAACCACACCCCCGACCCCGGATGACATCGCAAAGCTCGAGAAGCGATACAGCGACCTGATAAACGTCTATTATGATTACGATTTCTGGCTCCCCGGCGAACTCTCGGACATGGAGGATGTGATCTCCATGGTGAGCGGGAAACTGGCGCGGTTGAAGTCGACTTTACAATAACTGAGTTCCAGATTTGTGTGGTGTATACGGTTGATGTATACTAAATCTAAAATCTTAAATAACTGCAATTCTTTTTTATATTTTATAACATTTGCATAAAAAAATAATGGGTGGAAAAATTGGAAATGGTGAAAAAAATATGTGTTGTGTTGCTAATCCTTGCGGTGTTGTTGGCATCAGCTTGTATTGAAACAACATATGAAAAAGAAGCAAAAAATGAATCTGACAATTACACCATTAATGCAAAATATGAAATAGAACTCGATTTAAATGAAAAAAGTAACGAAATAAACAAAATTAACAATGACACTGAAAAAGTGCAAGAAATCATTAGATGGGAACGTAATTTAGGTCTCAAAGATTTCAATTATTATTCTGAACTTGATAATAGTCTTCGTCATATGTTTGACGAATCCACATGGTATATTTATCTAGGAAAAGGGAATTGCGGAGAGAAGGCACTAATCTTCGAGGATATGGCTGATAGGACCAATTTGACATATAGAAGTGTCAATTGCGATGGATATATTGATCCAAGCAATAATGAAACAAGCAACCACTGCTGGTCTGAAGTATGGTTGGATGATGATTGGCGAATTGCAGATGCTGGTTATGATCTCTATCATCCTAAAGATAATAACTTACATTTCACAGTTAACAGGAGCTATTTGCTTGGTCCAGTGGTTGCAATTTATGAAAATGGCACAGAAGAAGACCGGACAAATGAATATATCGGTGAAAATAAAACGGCTAATTTGGTTATTGATGCAACTAGAAGTGGCAAACCCGTCGAGAATGCGAACGTCGAAGTAATACTAAACTATCATAATGTATCACAACGTGTAGTGGGGAATCTGATAAAGAAATCCACAAATAATACTGGAGTTTGTGAAATCAATCTTGGAATTTATGATGATGTATATTATACAGTGATATTAAATGACCTCAAATCTGTCTACAAATATTCAGGTCAAAAGGATATCAAGATAAACAATGAAACAGAGTATTTAGAAATAGAATTAAATGAATTAAAACTACGATGAGTGAGGAAAATCAACTTCCTCCTCAAATCCCGTCATCTAACTATACCAATTTCTTCCCTCACCCTCTATAATACCTTACTCATCAACAACTTCTGTTGGAGTGGGAGTAAAATGAGCCGGAAACAATCCATCTTACAAATCCCCCAAAATTGAAGCGAAGCTAATGGCAATATACAACGCAAAACCTGAGCATTATCCGGTTTCCTACAAGAGCACCCATGTTACCCTGTGAGATAAAGAACAGACATCAGAACACCAGTTTCCATAAGTTTATTGTCCCGGTAGGCTAAATACTATTTTTAATTCAGCGAATAAGCTGTAAAAATCAAAAGGGAGTGATCAGGGAATGTTATTCATAGATATAATCACGTGGGAACCAAAGGATAATGACGAAGTGATTAAACGTTTTATGAAATGGGAGTATCC
>JAFGQV010000064.1 GCA_016935475.1 Methanosarcinaceae archaeon | reverse complement strand
TAACAGATGAGACGGTAACAGATGAGACGGTAACAGATGAGACGGTAACAGATGAGACGGTAACAGATGAGACGGTAACAGATGAGATGGTAGCAGATGAAATTATAGTGGAAAGTGAGATACAAGAACTAGAAGAAAGAGAAAAAGAAGAAGAACCGCTTCCTGATGACCTTCAGGATATACTGGATATTATCAGGTCCCATGATGGAAGGATGACACAAAAAGAACTCCGTGGACGTCTTAAGTATTCTGAAGGAAAGGTGAGCCTTATGCTCTTCGACCTTGAGAAAAGAGGATCCATCGAGAAGTTCAAGAGGGGACGCGGAAATGTCATCATTCTTGTTGATAAAAAGGATTAGTCTACTTTTCTGCGAAGATCAACTGCTGGCTGTAACTCATAATTCTCTTTTCTTTTTGGAAGTGCTTTTTTGCGTTATCCTGTATTTTTCATATCAAACAAAAAATAAAATGATATACTCCCCCCAATCAAGATTATTAGTTAATATTTAGTTCAGAATAGTTTTTTAAGTTCCTATAAAGAGTTATTAAGAATTAGAACCCACAAAAAAGTTTTATTAGCGATTTTTAATCGATTTTCCCCCTAATTCTTCTAAGTATCCTTATATTATTAAAGACCATATCGACCCATTGCCCACACGAAATTTGTGGGCTGGTAGGCTGTATGTCCAAACCATGATATTGGAGCACTGACCCCCAATCCAACCACACACCAAACCCGGTAGGTGCTCCAACAGTACTACCTCCAAGAAAACGAGGCACCTTTAAACCTTCTTTCTACCCAGATGTGCAATCCAGAGGTGCCTCGAGCATATCAACCCCCCCAAAAAATGAGGCATCTATTGCATCGATATAATATTCTTTGGATGCCTCATTTATACTAATAAAGTGAGATACGAAATGAAGAACAGAACTAATGATCATGTTAAGGTCAAAACCAAGAAGTGTTCGAAATGACAGACGTTTCTGCCGGAAGCTTACGATATGAAAATGGAGATCAACCCCTTATTAATCTGGAGGACGTGTGGAAGATCTACCACATGGGTGAAGAGGATTTTGCTGCACTCAAAAATATTGACCTTAAGATAAACAAAGGTGAATTCGTGGTCATACTGGGTCCAAGTGGCAGTGGGAAAAGTACAATGATGAACCTCATTGGATGCCTTGATATGCCCAGCAAAGGTGTAATTGAGCTGAACGGAATGGATATTTCAAAAATGGACGAATCCAGTCTTGCTGTGGTAAGGGGTAAAATGATAGGTTTCATTTTCCAGCAGTTCAACCTTATTCCAACATTGAACACGTTAGAGAATGTGATGCTTCCTCTGGAGTTTCAGGAAGCAGATACGGATTTTGCTAAAAAGAGAGCAATAGAGCTCCTGAAGATCGTCGGACTTTCCGATAAGATGTACCATTCCCAATCCCAGCTATCGGGAGGGCAGAGACAAAGGGTCGCAATTGCAAGGTCCCTTGCAGTTGACCCTGACGTGATCCTTGCCGATGAACCCACAGGAAACCTTGACAGCAAAACAGGTGGTTATATCCTGGATTTTCTGGATGATCTGCATAGGGAAGGAAAGACTATAATTGTTGTCACACACGACACTGAACTTGTTAATTATGCTGAAAGAGTGATCTATATCAAAGACGGGATGATCGAAAGGATAGAAAACAGAAAGAAAGAAGTGAAGTGATAAGAATGAAAAGATTTTTGATATTACTATTAATGCTGGCATTGCCAATCACATGTGCATCAGCAGCCACATACGTTGATGCTTCATCCATTAATGTAGATCTGGTAAGCCAGAGTCCGAATCCCGCACGACCGGGTGAGACATTCGAACTTAGTGTCAGTGTCCAGAATATAGGGAATGAGAATATTGATAACATTGTCGTTGAGTTAGAACCTGAATATCCATTTTCCCAGGTATCTGGCGAATCACTGATAAGGAAAATATCATACCTCAATGCACGTCAGGAAGATAACGATGCAACCGTTCTGAGGTTCAAACTAAAGGTAGATGCAGATGTTCCGGATGATACATATGAGATCGATGTTGTGGTCAGGGATTCGACCGGTACAACCAAAACAATACCCCTCGATATTCAGGTAAGGGGTAAAGAATACGCCCAGATAATTACCATAAGCAAGGCACGTATCGACCTTGCTAAAGAAGAGCCACTGGAACTGATCATCACGAACATCGGAAATTCCCCGCTTCAGAACATGGTTGTTTCATGGGAAGAAGAGAATGGTGTTATCCTGCCTGTATATTCAGACAACACCAAGTACATAAAATATCTCGATGTTGGGGAATCCATTACTATAAGTTATACGATCATGGCTGATGTGAATGCTGTGCCCGGTCTTTACCAGATAGACATAAGTCTGGAATTCGAGGACTACAATTCAAACACCACTGTGATAAACACCAGAGCAGGTCTTTTTGTCGGGGGAGAAACAGACTTCGATGTCACCTTCTCTGAAGGAACGGGCGGTGAAGTGTCCCTGAGCGTAGCTAACATCGGGAGCAATCAGGCATATTCGGTTAAAGTGGAGATCCCTGAACAGGATAATTACCGGGTGACCGGAAGTACTGCATCCATCGTGGGTAATCTGGATATAGGTGATTACACCATCGCATCTTTCACACTATCTACAAAAAATGCACCCGCCAATATGGTTGGAGGGGCGGAAAACTCGACCGTAAATGTGAGAGGGGGGATTCCCTCTGATGTTAGTGTTCCAAATACTGCTTCAGGATCCTCCGGTAATGACCTTATTGTTATCGTAGAATACACGGATTCGGCAGGTAAAAGGGTTTCTTTGGAGAAGAGCGTACCTATCGAGCTGAACAGTGGTACTAGTGCAGGTTTTGCTGCTGCTGGTGCTGCAAGAGGAAACCAGAATCAGAGTTTATTGAGCAACACTTCGTTCACGATCCCTGTGCTGCTGCTCGCCATAGCTGGTGGGGTGGCTCTCTACTACCGGAAAAAAAGATCAGTGGGCAAAAAACAATGAGATACAGGACATATCTGAAACTTGCACTTAATATTCTGCTGCACAGCAAACTTCGGAGCTGGCTTACGATAATCGGGATAGTCATCGGTGTTGCAGCAGTTGTCAGTATCATGTCCCTTGGTGATAGCATGGCAATGAACGTTGAAAGTAGGTTTGCAGATATGGACCTTACGAAGATCACGATCACCCCCGGTTATTCAAGGGCGCAATCTGCTATGCATGGCCCTCCCGGTCAAGGTCAAACGAGTTCGTCGTCGGATGTAGAACTCACTAATAAGGATATAATGGCCCTCAAACTGATTAAGGACATCCAGTACATGTATGGGGAGATCTCAGGCAGGGAAGATGTATACTTTCTGGGAGAGTCGGTTTCCCTTTCCATTACAGGAGTTGATCCCCAGGTATGGCAGTATGTGACAACTTCTGATGTTGGGTCGGGAAGGCTGCTTGAGCCAGCCGATAAGTTTGTTGCAGTTATCGGAAGTGGTGTTGCTGAGGATATTTTCGAACAGCCGGTTGGCATCAATATGGTGTTAACGATCAATGGAAAATCCGTAAGGGTTGTGGGCATTCTGGAATCAGAAGGCGGAAGTTCAGATCGGCAAATAATCATGCCCATCGATGCTGCAGTGGAGGTCATTGAAGATGCCGAGAAAAACACCTTTGATTCTATTGTCGTCAAGGTGGGGAATGTGGATATGGTAGAATCCGTAGCTGAAGAGATCAAGACCAAGCTAATGATCTCTCGCCATGTGTCCGAAAGAGATCAGGATTTCAGCGTCAGTGCGTCCAAATCCATGTTAGAAGATGTGTCCTCGATGATGAGTTCAATGAACCTGTTCCTTGGTGCCATTGCTGCGGTTTCGCTGGTGGTGGGAGCTGTGGGTATTGCAAATACCATGTTTACTTCCGTGCTGGAAAAGACAAAGGAGATAGGCACCATGAAAGCCATTGGGGCAAAGAACCGGGATATCATGATGATATTCATATTTAATGCATTGCTGGTAGGATTTGTGGGCGGTGCATTTGGTGTGATCATTGGCTCGATAGCATCTGTGTATCTTCCATCCATGCTCGGAATGGCTACAGTAGGACTTTCCTTAGAACTGACGGTCTTTGGACTTCTCATTGCCATGGTCATAGGTGTGATCTCGGGTGCTGTTCCCGCCTACAGGGCATCGAGACTGAAACCTGTGGATGCTTTGAGGTACGAATAGTTCTTCTTTCCCGCTATCCACTGGAAATAGGTTTAGTTCGCAGTCATTTTCCAGTGGATCGGGAATGCGGGTTTTGGTCTGTCTGCAGCCCAAAAATATACCAGTGCCCTCAGCATCTTTATCATTCATAAAAGGCAATAATACGTAGATGTTAAAAGCCCTGATCTTTGATGTTGATGGTGTGCTGGTGGATTCCATGCCCTACCATGCAGATGCCTGGAAAGCGGCGTTTGAGGATGTGGGAATCCATATTACCCGACAGGACATCTATGAAATAGAAGGCTCAAACCATGTAGGTGTGATCCAGTTGATATTTAAGAAGGCTGGAAGGGTGCCTCAACCCCGGGATTTTGACGAACTTTCGCTAAAAAAGAGAGAGATATTTTTCAGGATCAATGACGTGAAGGTCTTCAATGATATCGATAAGTGCCTCAGCCTGTTGAAAAAAAGATACCATCTTGCCGTAGTATCTGGTGCTGATCGGGCAATAGTCCATAGTATTATGGACCGGTTTTTCCCCGGTGTTTTTGATGTAGTGATCTCAGGGGAGGATGTGAAGGAAGGAAAGCCATCTCCTGAACCATATCTCAAGGCGGTCAAGATGCTTAATGTGCAGAAGGACGAATGTATAGTTTTTGAGAATGCGCCAATGGGCGTTGAGTCGGCAAAAAGGGCAGGACTGTACTGCGTAGCAATCCCAACTTACCTTCCGCCAGACACGCTAAAAAATGCAGATGTGGTGATCGAGAACCACTCCGAGTTTAGCAGGTACCTGCTCGAACTGGTTCCCGGATAGCACGCAAACACGGTCTGGATCCGGGATTTGACTACCAGGGGCTGTCTCAAACCAACCTTACTGTTTCAAGGTTTGTAAATGCACGTGTTTCTAATTTGTATTTTTTGTAAATGGAACTTGCAAGGTCAACACATGAACGTTCCTCTCCGTGTTCCGTGAACACGCGTTCAGGACGTGGCTGCATCTTTCTTATATATTCCATCAGTTGTTTCCTGTCCGAGTGACCTGAGAATCCATCGATCACTTCAACATTCATGTTCATTGCAACGGTCTGACTTCCGTTTCTCGTAGATATCGGGATCTCTTTCCAGCCTTTCTGGATGCGCCGCCCAAGCGTACCATCTGCCTGATAGCCAACAAAAACAAGCGTGTTCTTCTCTACCGGAGCAAGAGCCCTGAAGTATTCAAGTACGGGTCCCCCGTTCATCATACCGGATGTTGAGAGTATGACACAGGGATGTGGTTCGTCAATGATCTTCTGGCGCAGTTCATTGGAATCCACCGGCTTGAAACATTCCGCGAGGAATGGGTTTTGACCCTTGCGGAATATGAGTTTTCGCAGGTCGTTGTTCAGGTATTCAGGATACGTAGCATGAATGGCTGTGGCTTCCCATATCATTCCATCCAGATAGACCGGTACATCGCCAATGATCCCTTTTCGAATGGCATCCTCAAGTACGATCATAACTTCCTGGCTTCTACCTACAGCAAATGCAGGAATAAGTACGATCCCATTATTATCCAGGGTATTTTTGACCACCTGCTGCAGGTGCTTTTCAGCTTCTTGCAGGGGTGGCTGGATGCCAGTTGATTTACCATATGTTGATTCCATGATGACAGTTTCAACGCGCGGGAATTTGTTTACTGCCGGGTCAAAAAGCCTTGTAGGCCCATACTTGAAGTCACCAGTGAAAACAACGTTGTGCAAACCGTCACCAATGTGAAAATGGCATATTGAGGAACCGATGATGTGACCTGCATTGTGGAAGGTAAGTTTGACATCAGGTGCAATATCCGTGACCTCTTCATAATCCAGGGGGATAGTATGCTTCAGTGCATCGCGGACATTTGAAGAATCGTATGGTATTGGTTTTCCGTCCTTTGCGGCAACATCAATGTAATCAAGCTGCAAAAGTACCATCAGATCCCGGGTCGGAGGTGTACAGTATATCGGACCGTCATATCCGTACTTGAACAAAAGAGGTACAAGTCCCTGATGGTCAAGATGGGCGTGTGTCAACACTACTGCATCGATCTGGTTTAAGGGATATGCTTCTGGTACGTATAGATAAGGGGTCATGTGCTCATCAGAGCCCACATTGACACCGCAATCAACCATTATTCTTGATTCCGGGGTTGAGATGATAAAACAGCTTCTTCCGACTTCTCTACATCCGCCAAGTGCGGTTATCCTTACCCAGTCGTCTTTTGATGTGCATTCTCTATGGATCTTCCGACCAATGGTCTTTAGGATCTGCTTTCGTTCTTTGTGATTGGTCCTCATGAATTCACGAATGTTCTTGACAGTTCGTGATTTGATGGGGGGTGTGCGTGAGACTTTTGGTGTCCATCCTATTTTTTTTGTGATCTCCCGCAGGGTCTCACCATGCTTTCCAATAACAAGACCCGGTTTTTCCGCTTCTATGATGACTTCTCCCACATCAGGGTCAAAGTAATAATTGGATATGACGGCTTCCTCAGGGACAGTCTTCGCTATTTTATCTATTGATTCTTCTGGGGGGATAAGGACTTTAGGATCGGGACGAACCACGATACGCGTTCGAAGGGTCTTTGCCAGGTTCCTGACAATATTCCCGTTATCAGCAAATTTGCGGGGCTCTTCTGTATATACCACAAGTTGCGGACCTTCGAATTCAACGTTCGATATTGTAGTACCACTTGGTAGTTTGTCTTCGATTTTTTTA
>JAFGQV010000063.1 GCA_016935475.1 Methanosarcinaceae archaeon | reverse complement strand
GAACCTGTAATTCCCCATGCTATGCGTTTCAATTTATATCCTCCTCTGATCATTTTTAGCTTTAGCTAATTAATAACTCCTGCCCCACAGTTCAAAATACGCTCTCTCGTGGGCACATGCAGGGCACTCCTCTGGTGCTTCTTCACTGTAATGAATATATCCACAGTTGCGGCATTTCCACTTCATGACACTGTCGCGCTTGAATACCTGGTTCCTGTCGATGTTCTCAATGAGTGCAAGGTATCGTTCTTCATGCCCCTTCTCAGCGATCGCTATATTCCTGAGTACATCCGCAATCTCTGGAAATCCCTCCTTTTCAGCAGTGTCTGCAAACTCAGGATACATCTGTGTATGTTCGTGGTTCTCACCTGCGGCTGCAGCTTCAAGGTTCGATCTGGTATTACCTATTACGCCAGCAGGGAACGATGCCGTGATCTCCACCTCACCACCCTCGAGGAACTTAAAGATCCTCTTAGCATGCTCTTTTTCGTTATCCGCGGTTTCTAAGAATATACCTGCTATCTGTTCATATCCCGCCTTTTTCGCTTCTGATGCAAAATATGTGTAGCGGTTTCGTGCCTGGGACTCACCTGAAAATGCGGTCAACAGGTTCTTTTCGGTTTTTGTTCCTTTCAAATTTGCCATATTTTTATCTCCTATACCTATGATCTATTACAAAAACTTCTATTAGCTCATCAATCCTGATACTCTGTAAAATATTCTTTTTTAACACGTTCCTCAGGTATTCCAAGTTCATTCATCAGTGGTACCATGAATTCCATCAGATTTGGGGGACCACAAAGATAGAACACGCGTTCCCTGTGGTCCGGTATCTCCCTTGCTATCAGGTTCTCGCAGATACGCTCCCGGCAACCTTTCCACTCATCTCCTGCCCGTGTCAGTGTGTGCACAACTTTCAGGTTTTTGTTCTTTAGCTGCATTTGCTCAAGTTCGTCCTTAAAAGCGATGTCTTTCTCGGTCTTATTACTGCTCACGAGAGTTATTCTGGTCCCGAGTTCCATGTCAGTGCAGTACCTGCAGATGCTTATCATTGGAGTGATCCCGATGCCTCCGCTTAGAAGTGCTATTTTATCGTATTCCCCTTCAAAGGTCATCTGACCATAAGGTCCTTCAATACCCACCACATCACCGGTGACAAGGGCATCAAGCGCATTGGAAAAATCATGTCCTGTGAGTTTTTTCGTAAATTCTATATGTTCTTTTTCGGTCGGGCTGCTTGAGATGGTAAAAGGTTTGCGCATCTTTTTGCCCAGGACATTGAGAGTGATTAACATGTACTGTCCTGCTTTATAATCAAAATCGAACGGTCTCTTGAACCTGAAACTTTTGACATCATAGGTCTGCTGTATGATCTCTATGACAGCTTCATCGAATTTCACAATCATCTCCCCCTTTATTCATCTCTTTCATGAACTCTCAGTTTTAACCGTTGTTTCACCTACAAAGACCGGAAGAGATCCCTCATCCTTCCCCTTCTTTATCCTATGAGG
Organism: Methanosarcinaceae archaeon; assembly: GCA_016935475.1. GTDB lineage: Archaea > Halobacteriota > Methanosarcinia > Methanosarcinales > Methanosarcinaceae > JAFGQV01. Next base: position 2,781 of record JAFGQV010000063.1, on the reverse strand, counting down.
CATTCCATCGGATACAGCATAGTTATTGGGATTTTCCGACATCATTTATGGAAGTGTTATTGCCCCCTTCGGGCATTCCTCAACACAGGCCCCGCACTCGGTACAGTCTTCCGGACGCGCAACAATGGCTTTTATGTTTCCGGATTTGTCTTCTTCCAGTTCCAGTACATCCATCGGGCATATCTCAACGCACGCCCCGATCCCATCACATTTGTCCCTGTTTATCTCTGGTGGCATATACTCTAACCCCCTAATATTTATTACCTTTGTTTCATTCCCAGAACGGCAACCCGGGCTTTCCTGTCCTTCCCAAATGTTGCATGCAAATGTCATTGCATGTAACGATTAGGATTGTTAGCCCACGGTTTCCCTTAAAACTTAGATTAGACTCCGGCGTATATGTATTTTTTGTGAGTTCTTATAGATGGGTTTTTTATTTTATTTTTCCGGGGGTAATTGATATTGGACACATATGTTTCATGATCTACTGCAAAAAGATGAAAGGGAGCTTTGAAATAGGTTCGTTCAATAATATCAGGTCAGATAGCGTAATCACACAAATACGGAAAAATACATGTATCTGCAAATAACCATAGCTGCATACGTAGTGGTCCTGTTCCTGACCCTGCGTGACATTCGTATTTTCAGGCGTACAGGGTATGTTTCATACAGAAAGGGAGCCTTAAAGGGAATTGTAGCCTCGACCGTGGTACTGATCGGTATTGTGGTGGTTGGAGTAAATTCAAATCTGGGCATGCTTATCGTACTGATAGGTCTTTATATCAATCGAAAGGGTGTTCGTGAGAATGTTTTTACAGATGCAAAAGCCCTTGAGCGGCTGCTGGGAAAGACGGATTACCGCAGGTGAAAGTCCGGGGATTGCAGGCAGGGAGTGTGGCAGGCGGCATCACAGTCTGGCGTGTTATGTAGCACATGCCTGTTTTACCGGTTCATAGATATGTAGACCAGCACAACAGTTCACAGCTTTTACTTCTGGATAAATGCAAACTCAAACGGGCTGCTCGCATTGATATCATCTTTTCTTGTTCAATTCCTCAAAACGTGACTAGTCTATTAACTATTCAACATTGTCATGCATAACCGACAATATCTTGTAAAATTGTCATACATAACCGACAATTTAATCAATAAAAAAACACATAGGGGCTATCATGAAGGAATACCTGCACCGGACCAATAACTGGTGGATAAACGGGAAACTGCCGCAGGGTTATGAAAATACGACCATGCGGGAGAAAACCGTGGAGATCGGGAACTATATGGATGATCGGGAGATACCGATCTTGCTCGGACCGAGGAGGTCTGGAAAGACCACGATCATGTTCCAGCTTATCAGTTCATTGCTAAAGGAAGGTACCAACCCGCTGAACATCCTCTATTTTTCCCTTGATGACCCTGAGATAACGCTGTATCTTAAAGAGAACCTGTTCATCAATCTGTTCGATTCGTATCAGGAAATACTCGCAAAAGAGCTGGCTGGCGAACAACTGTACGTCTTCATCGATGAAGTGCAGTTTTTTCAAGGATGGGAGTTGTGGTTAAAAAAATACTTTGACCAGTACCGGAACATCAAGTTCGTTGTATCGGGTTCCAGTTCACTTGCCATAAAAGATGAATCCGCTGCACTGACCGGGCGGAACCTTAAGTTTCTGGTCTATCCTTTTTCATTCCGGGAATACATAGCTGCAAGGGAGGGGGTTACGGCAGAAAAAATACCATTTGAGTTCGAAGAGTTCGAAAAAGCTTACAATAGGCTTCTTCCGTTAACGAACAAAACCAGGCTTTTGTTTCTGGACTACCTTAAGGGCGGAGGTTATCCCCGTCTTTTATGTGAGGAAGAGAGCAGGTCAAAAGAAATACTAAAACAATATTTTTCAGATACGATCTACAAAGACATCCTGAAGACATACGCAGTAAGGGATGTGAGAGCTCTCGAAAGCATTGCAGCATACCTTGCGCAGAATGTGGGGCAAAGGTTCAGTTTCAGGAAGATATCTTCGGCACTCGAGATAGATCTTGAAACCGTGATCCGTTATGTGAAGTATCTTGAGGAAACGTACCTTATTTTTATGGTCAACTATTTTTCGTATTCCTCAAAGTCTGTTCTGCAAAAAGAGAAGAAAGTGTACATGATAGACACAGGTCTGAAAAATGCAATTTCAAATCCGGATGATGAACCGGTACTGGTTGAAAATGTTGTATTCACTCACCTGAAGCGGCATTTTGAGAATGTCAGCTACTGGCGCGACAATGTCGAAGTGGATTTTGTTGTAACACTTGGTAATGTGCCGCTTCCGATAGAGGTCAAGTACCAGAATTCCATTGGAAAAAGCGACATAAAATCAGTACTGCGGTTCTGTGAACGGTTCAAGGTCAATACTGGTGTTATGGTTACCAAGAACGATTTTAAAAGAGAAAAGATCGAGGGAATAGATGTATGGTTTATTCCGGTCTGGCTGTTCATTGCGCTCATTTAATCATAATCAAGAAAATCCAATTAGATTTTTGACTTAAAAGTCTACCCCCTTTTTAGACATAGGCTCACTACAGCGCTCCGCATCACAAACAAAGCTTAAATATATACCAGTGTTTTAAGTTGCCGGAGCGAACTACAATTTATATCTGGTGAAATAAGATGGCAGAAATCACTCATTGGGCAGACACTGTAGCAGAAGATGCACTGAAGATTGGCAAACAGCACATCGTTGCAAGTGGCATTACACCGTCCGGACATATCCATATCGGTAACATGCGGGAAGT
>JAFGQV010000062.1 GCA_016935475.1 Methanosarcinaceae archaeon | reverse complement strand
TGCCGCATGGGCAGGTGTGCGTTCTGTTGTTACCATGAAACACGTGGGACTCAATGTTGCAGCAGACCCGTTGATGACACTGGCATATACCGGTGTTAAAGGCGGCATGGTCATCATCGTAGCAGATGATCCGGGATGCCATTCCTCCCAGAACGAGCAGGATACCAGAAGATACTCCCAATTTGCATTGATGCCATGTCTTGATCCCTCAACACCACAGGAAGCAAAGGACATGACGTCCTACGCGTTTGAACTATCGGAAAAGTTCGAGATCCCTGTAATACTTCGACCAACTACACGTATTTCCCACGGAAAATCGGATGTCGAAATTGGTACGGTTAGTAAAACGAAAGCATCTGCACACTTTGAAAAACTCATCGACAGGTGGGTCATGCTTCCAAAAAACGCATGTTTGCGCCATCCCCACCTCATTGGGGTACAGGAAAAGATCAAAAATGAGCTGGAAAATTTGCAATGGAACGAACTAACGATAAACGAAAGTTCAGACTTTGGTATTATCGCTGCTGGCGTTTCAGCTGTCTACGCAAAAGAAGCTCTGGAAAGGCTCGGGATCGATGCATCTTCTTTAAAGATCGGGACATACCCTGTGCCCGAAGGGCTGATCCATCGTCTGATCGAGCATGTGGACAGTGTACTTGTAATAGAGGAACTGGAACCCGTTGTGGAAGAGCAGGTCAGGATAATTGCAAATGATTCCTGCATAGATGTCAAGATCATTGGGAAAAACGGCGGTTTTGTTCCGAGGGACGGCGAGCTGAATGTTGAGCTATGTGAAAAAGCGATCTTAAATGCTCTTGAAATAACTGAAGTTGAAAAAGTGATGGTGGCTGAAACCGAACTGGAACTTCCACGTCGCCCACCTATCATGTGCCCGGGATGTTCGCACAGGGCTACGTACTATGCCATGAAGAAAGCATTTGGTCAGGATGCGCTATATCCAAGTGACATCGGATGTTATACACTGGGGGTCCAGAGCGGGACAGTGGACACTACACTATGCATGGGTTCAAGTATTACTCTTGCCTCAGGGCTTTATCATGCAGGTGAGAAACGTCCGATCTGCTGTTCTATCGGGGATTCTACCTTTTTCCATACTGGTATGAACGGACTCCTGAATGCTATCTATAATAAAGCAAACATTACTGTGGCGATCCTTGATAATCGTATAACTGCAATGACAGGTCATCAGGCAAACCCGGGCATGGGCGTAACAGCGACCGGTGAATCCACGGTAGAGGTCTCACTTGAGGAACTCTGTCGAGGTCTCGGGGCTGAATTTGTTGAAGTTGTCGATCCTTATGACCTTGCCAGAACCGACCGGATATTCAGGCACGCGAAAGAATACTCCGACACAGCGGTAGTCATTGCGAAACAGCCATGCGTGATTTCTGCAAAGCGCGCTGGTGTCAGGCGCAAACCATTCATCGTAGATGCTGAAAAGTGTTCAGGCTGTGGGCAGTGTATCAATTTTGGATGTCCGGCTATTGAATTTTATGAAGAGGGCAATCATGCAAAAATCAATTCTATGTGTACAGGATGTGGTGTATGTGCCCAGATATGTAAATTCGATGCAATTTCGGAGGTTAGAAAATGAATGCTGATGCTCCAAAGTTTGACCTTGTGATCGCAGGTGTAGGCGGGCAGGGGGCAATACTTGCGTCTGATATCATAGGAATGGCTGCGGTAAAATCCGGATTTTCAGTTCGTGCGGCAGAAACCCATGGAATGGCACAGCGAGGGGGTTCGGTCGTGAACCACGTGAGGATCGGACGAGATCTGGGTTCCATGGTCCCCGAATCTGGTGCTGACCTGTTACTTGCACTTGAACCTGTCGAGGCACTAAGGTATCTCAATTATCTATCGAAAGATGGTGTCATTGTCATGAACACAGAGCCTGTCTATCCGGTAAGTGTCACATGTGGCAGTGATGTGTATCCTGATATACCTGAGATCATAGCGACCCTTGGGAACATGCATGCTGTAAAGGCGTTCAATGCCTTCGACCTCGCACTTGAGGCTGGAAATGCTCAGGCAATGAATGTCGTAATGGTAGGCGCGGCCTCCAATTACATTCCGGTTGCCGAGGATTTACTGATGGAATGTATTAAAGAGATGGTTCCTCCAAAAACGATCGACATCAATTTAAGGGCCTTTGAACTTGGCAGAGATAAGATCGACTGATCCCATCATTCATCGTTCAGGATTATGGTCTTGTCACAAAACATCGAAAGCTGTGACAAAAATTCGTCATCTTCACCGCGAAGAAGGGACAGGAGTATACCGTTGACTGCAAATGCCCGCATTTTTCCTGTCAGGAAATGTATGAACTTGGAGGCACTGCCCTCCTGGCTGTATATAAGTAGTGTGGAAAGGGAGTCAAATAGCAAAAACTTATCCTGGCTCGGAATCGCACGAATTGCCTGATCGATCGCAACACCAAGGTCTGTCAGGTTCTGCATTGTATCAAGATACAGGCATTCATCGTTTTTTTCAATTTTCCCACCTGTTGATTTTGTGATGGCGTCAATGAATAGGAGCATACGAAGATCAACTTTGTCTTCAAGCGTCCTTTTCATTGCGCTGTATGGCTTGTTGAGTGTGACATATACACCGGGAGTTCCTCTGGTGTTGACCAGATACTCGGTAAGTGCGACATTTGCCGCGTTATAATTTCTGGGGGTTGTTAATACTAAGGTTATTCCAGCTTCAGATTGATTTTTCAATGATCTTTCAATGATTTCTTTTAGATTTTTTTCCATACTGCCCCATTTTCTTATTCTGCAAATTGAAACGTTTTTGGCATTGTGTATATTTCATAGGCTAAAATGATATAGACTAAAGAGTATATCCCATATTCGATATATGAGAGGGGTATTCCCGCAAATTCGTGTATGTCCAGAAATATCTGGGTGGAACGCAGACACCCGGCAAAATAGAATATCGATATTAATAATAGTATCTGTGTGGAAAATTTCTTCAGGTCTCCTCTCTGCATTTTTGATAACACGAAGATGTTAAATAAAATCGCCACTGTTCCGATTATGCCGGTAGTCATTAGTAGCAACCATTGTGTTTGTGTTATCATTCATTTGTCTCCTTTTCTGTCGGGGTATTTCGGCTGTCCTTTGGGTCATCAAGTTTGAAATGAGCTGCTAAACCGTTATCATTCCGTTTTGCATGGAGTGCTTCAGCCATCATTGCGGTCCTATCCCTGAAAGTAAATAGTTTGGACATTTTATATAGCTTAAAAACCGCATACAGAAGAAACAGGTAATAGATGCAATAAAATGCGTATTCGATGTTTGTAAATATTGGATTATTTAGTAGCTCTAATTCATTGGCAGACCTAAATGCACCGGCTATGGAGAAAACTAAAAGTGCCATCCAGATAAGTTTAGCATATCTTTTCAAATGACCGTCAGTTAATTTTTGTATTACAAGGTAACTCATAAAGAGTATTGCAGTGCCAAGTGTTGTAAGAACAATGATAAGGATTGGAGTTACAGCTTGGGTTTCTGCCATTGTTTTATCACCTTGTAACTAATATATATATCATCATTTATATGTTTTTGTATATTAAATATGTTGCAAGCATGGTTCATGTCGTCAGTATGAAACTTCCCGTATGAAGCTAATATCATCATGCGCAGGGTTTATATATCACATGTAGCATTTACAATGCAAATCAGATACAAATATGTAATTTCTGTCTAATAAACAATTGGCAGGGAATACGAGCAGACAAGAGAATCAGTGCGAAAAAGTAGGATTTAACATCAAGTGCTCATGGGCCAATTCATAGAATGCCCGCTTTTATGCGTAAATTAACGTGTATAAGGATGCGTAAATGTTTAATTCTTTTCGAGATGACCATCGTCTGAGCATATATCCTGAATATGGAATATGCTTAAAGCCACATCTGAGGCAAATCCTTGATCAGTTAGGACTTGCCTGAATTGTATTGCACCAGATATGCTTCGTTCAATCTTAATCGGTTGGACAAGCAATGTCCTGAATGTGATGTGGTCTTACTATGGAATCATAATGGCTTTTTCTGTATTAATTATCTTGATAGGCAGTAAAATATAAAAAACAACTTTAAAATTCAACAATTGTGTAATGAGGAGGAAATAAATGGCAAAAGGACATCGACCAAGACGAGGTTCTCTCGCATACAGTCCACGCAAAAGAGCGAAAAGCCACATAGCAAGGTTCAGATCATGGCCTGAGTCAGATAGTGAACCTAAATTGCAGGGATTTGCAGGCTATAAAGTAGGTATGACCCATGTCATATTAATAGACGATACAAAGAACAGTCTTACAGAAGGTGCTGAGATATCAGTGCCTGTGACTGTTATTGAGACGCCGGCGATCTCTGTTGCTGCAATACGTGCATATACTGATACATCATTTGGCGAAAAAGCAGTTGCTGAAGCATGGACATCTGATCTGGATGATAACCTTGGGCGTACAATTAAAATCCCTAAAAAACATGATACTGAGGCAGCACTTAATAAAATCGCTTCCTTGATCGAAGATGGTACTGCCAGTGATATCAGGGTTATTATTTACACATTGCCAGAAAATCTTACCGGTGTTCCAAAAAAGAAACCGGATATAATGGAAAACGCAATCAGTGGTAATGATATAAAAACAAAGTTCGAATACGCAAAATCGATACTTGGAAACAAGATCCGCATTTCAGATGTGTTCGACGGCGGCAGTATGGTGGATGTCGCTGCTATTACGACCGGTAAAGGAACACAGGGTCCTGTTAAGAGATGGGGCATCAACCTGATGAAGAACAAACACTCACGTGCAGGAAGCCTGCGACAGATCGGTACTCTTGGTCCATGGAGGCCGGCTCATGTTAGCTGGAGAGTTCCGCAGATGGGGCAGATGGGATACCACCAGAGGACAGAATATAATAAGCGTATTCTGAAAATCGCAACAGATAGCGCAGAAATAAATCCAGCAGGCGGTTTTGTGAACTATGGACTTGTACGTGGTGACTTTGTATTAATAAAGGGAAGCGTCCCTGGTCCTTCCAAGAGATTGATACGGTTGCGTGAACCTACGAGATCTAAGGTATCTGGTATGGGTGAACCGCAGATCATTCATATAAGTACACAGTCCAGGCAGGGGTGAAGTGAATGACTACAG
>JAFGQV010000061.1 GCA_016935475.1 Methanosarcinaceae archaeon | reverse complement strand
GGAATTACGGGACGAAACGATTTTGATTTTGTGATCGTAAGAGAAAATACTGAAGGTATGTACTCGGGAATTGAAGAGCTACATGATGATGTATCATACACAACGCGGGTTATAACACGCAAATGTTCAAAGCGCATAGCTGAATATGCATGTAAACTAGCAAAAACGCGTAAAAACAACCTGACAATCGTTCACAAATCCAATGTCTTAAAATCTGACAAGCTTTTTCTGGACGTTTGCCGGGACACTGCCAGATCCGAAGGGGTCATTTATAACGACATGCTGGTGGATTCCATGGCATACTCTCTTATGTGCTCTCCGCAGAAATATGATGTTATCGTCACGACCAACCTTTTCGGAGACATATTAAGCGACATGTCTGCGGCATTGGTTGGGAGTCTCGGGCTGGTGCCGAGTGCTAACATCGGGGAAAAACACGCATTTTTCGAACCGGTACATGGAAGTGCCCCTGATATTGCAAAAAAAGGTATTGCAAACCCTATTGCTGCCATTTTAAGCCTGAAAATGATGCTGGAGTGGCATGGTGATACTGAAGAAGCAAAGATCGTGGAAGATGCCGTTAATCATGTGCTGACCCAGAGGATAAGAACACCTGACCTTAATGGTTCTGCCAGAACAAAGGATATTGAGGACGCTCTCGTAGATTATGTAAGAAAGCAACTTGCATAGTCCCTTCCTTTTTAATGCAAATACTTAGTTTTGATTGAAAAGTGGTAATGCTCGTTTTTTTCAGGTAGCACCAAGTAGTGATGCGACACCAGTTGTTGTGACCACTGCGCTGATCCCTGTGATCCAGACCATGATCACAAAATCAATGGTTGCGCTTAGCATATGGCCACCGTCCACGACGCGTATGAGAATAGCTGATATAAGCGAATGCGCAAGCATGATGAACAATACCATCATGGACAGTGTCTCAATGTTTCCCACATCAGTATAAAGGACCATACCCATGGACATTCCAGGTGGCATGTCGACACTTGTAAACATCTTCTGCATCAGGTCGACAACACCAAGTGAAATGTACATTGTAAACCCTATGCCACCGGTCAATCCGTACAATACCCCAACAAGGCTTGAAGCTGACTGGTAACGCCTTTTCCTGAGGTTCACGATACGGTGGAAGTTTGTAGCGATCATATCTCCAATTATTTCCGGATTACCACCCAGTTGTTTTGCCTGTACAAACATGACACTGAAACGCTGGATAAGATTGCTTCCGGTACTTGTTGAAAAAAGGTACCAGGACTTCGTTTCGCCTATTCTCGTTTTTAGTCTCTTATATAGATTATTTACATCCCCTGTCAGCGGTCCAAAATCGTGTGCACGTAAAGCTTTCAATGCTTCATCCACCATGCCGCCTTTTGCACTTGCCGAACTGCCGAGAGAGCGGATAAATGCTGCAAAACTTGTGTCCTTGCGCCGAATATTTTTCTCAATCTTTCTTGCAGTGTAGCCGGTATACACAAGAGGGGTGAGAATCATGGCAATTGCTATTGGCAGTGTGATCTTTCCATAAAGTACAACAATGATCATCACTAACAAACAGCCGCCTAGTGACACTGGGATCGTACGGTATAATTGTAATTTAGATTTTGTAAGGACATTTGTCTGCTGCCATGTCGGGTCTCTTGGTGCCTTACTCTTTGCAAAGAACAAAATTGTTGTATCAGTGGCAATGAATACCGCAACAACAATAGCCATAAGCATTATTGCATCCATGCCAGTGATTATGGGCATAATGACAGCAAAAGAAGCCAGAAATATAAGTGACATCACCATTGATACAAAGAGTTCTTTGACAATCTCAATACCATACAAGGCGCCATTGTACATGGATTCGTATTCATTCATCACAACATTCTGTTCTGAAAGCAGGAATTCCTTAATATCCTCTCCAGACTGCAGGCTCTGTGCGAACCTGTCCAGAAAGTCCTCATAAATAGGCGATGGTGTGCGTTGTGCGATAAACTTGCAAGCGTCTGCAAGACTCAAATTCCATACCGTAACCAGATTGTAGATCTTTTTAGTTTCAGCTGCAAGATCTAGATTATCCTTGTTTTCGGAAAGTATCCGCATAATATCTATTCTTGGGGTTTCTGCAATTGCTATGGAACCCATCTGGGTAATATAATAGTGCATGTTATTATTGATCCGTGATGCTTTACCCTCTGCAATAGAGATGGGATAATATGCCACAAAGATAATACAAATAACAGGAAGAAGCGCCGGAATATATTTTGTTGGTCCAACAAAAAGTGTTGGAAATAGCAGATAGAGAAGAAACGGAAATATTAACCCAAAAGTCACGATGGGCAAACCAAATCTTTTTAGATAGGTCTGTGGTTCCATATCGATGCTGTGGAATGCCCTTTTATAATTCATGGAAGATTCACCTTAAACCGGGAAAGGAAGTCCATCTACACCATGACGATAGAAATTTACCAGTATATCGTTAACTTCGTAATAATCATCAATTTTACGTTTACGCATCTCTTCTAAGATCCTTGCACGTAAAAAGAGATCATTATATATCTCACGTTTATCTTCGTATCCCAGTTTTGTGGCGATCTTGTCCTCCAGGATAAAACTGTTGTTCAATCCCCGGAAATTGTGCGTGTCTGTTTCGGGGTCCCACTGGAATACAGCTCTTGTAACCACACCGCCGGCTTCTTCATAATACCCCTGGATCTCTTCAATTGAAAGGCAACGGCGAAGGAATTTGCCTTTTCGGTACACAGCCTGCAGGATCATTCCAATATTCAGGTTGTCGATGAACGTCGCAGGAACGTTTATTGGGTCACCGGTCAGGCGCTGGATCATCTTTGTAATGGCCGATGCGTGGAATGTCGCCAGAACAGGGTGCCCTGTTTGCATACCCTGAAATGCTACCGCTCCTTCAACGCCCCGAATTTCACCAACAATGATATAGTTAGGTCTGGAACGCAATGCCGCCTTAAGCAGGGTGAATGTATCAACCCTTGAGTCAGGGGGACCTTCTTCACGGGTGATCAACTGCTGCCAGACAGTCTGTGGTGGCTGGACTTCAGCGGTATCTTCTGAAGAAAATATCTTTGCTTTTGGATTTACAAACGAGAGGCAGGCATTCAACATTGTTGTTTTACCGCTTGCAGTCTCGCCACTGAAGAAGATACTCATACCATTCTCAAGGCACATCCACATATATGCTGCCATCTCAACACTGAACGCCCCCCAGTCAATAAGCTGAATGACACTCACTGGTGTTTCACTGAACTTACGCATTGTGAAACTGCTTCCTCGCCGGCTAATGTCAGGACTGTAAATGATGTTGATACGTGAACCATCAGGCAGTGCTCCATCTGCAATTGGATGAGAATCGCTTACCGGACGCCCGATCCGCTCACTCATGCTGCGAAGCCACTGGTCCAGCCGATCCTCACTCCCAAAAGTAATATCCGTTTGCATCATATCCAGTACCTTGTGGACTATGGAAACACCACTAACACCTATACTGTGGATATCTTCAAGATAAGGGTCCCTGATAACTGGCTCCAGAGGTCCGGAACCAATAATATTTCGTTCAATGTGGTACAATATTTTATTATATTCCAGCTGGGTAAGAAGCACCTTTTTGTTCTTAGGTATTATCATTTCAAGGATCCCAGGCTTTTGTCCTTCATCAGGAAGATCTGCCCCCGAACCGATCTCTACGCATTTGTTCAACAGCTTTGTGATCATATCCTTGAGTTCGCTTTCAGAAGCCGGAACCGGTTCATTTTCTGATTTTTCAAGGATTGTCTCCATGATCTGATCATACATTTTCTGTTCTTTATTGTTCAACTTGGGTTCAATTGCATAATAACGGGCTTCTCCCATCTCCTTCGTACCGTAGAGGTGAATAAACACCGGGTCCCCTACAGGCAGGACCACATTTACATTTTCTATCTCCAGGTCTTTTGAGAGACTGACCACAAATTTCGGCACACTTCCCGTTTTTTGCCTGAAATCGTTGACATAATCTGCAAGATGAGGGTTTCTTTGCATTGCTTTTTGAAACTCCGGGTCCATCTAGTACACCTTCCTACTCTTCTTAAGAAACCGCTGCAATTTCCACAACCAGTCCGACCTTTGGCTCAATCCTGAACCCGATCATCTGTCCGACAGGTCCCTTTGCACCTGTGAATTTGTTTACAATTACTGTACGTTTAACCTCATTTGCCATGGGTTTTATTTTTAAGGTTATGTAGATATCACAGGATGAGCGAAACATTGAGGTAACATCCTCACTAAGCTGGGTGGGTTCAATTGTCAGGATTATTATTTTGCCCATACCATTTAGTTTCTTAAAGAACGAAATAAGATCAAGGCTTTTTTCAGTGTCTACACTGTATTTGATCAGTGAGGATATGGTATCAATGATAATTACATCATTATCAAATAGTTCCTGTCCGCCCATCAGGCGCTCGATAAAATCAATTCTTGATTTTGCAGCCTGTACCAGAGGAATAACTGGAATGTAAAGCAGACTGCCGTTTAGAAGATAGGAAGCAATCGGATAGTCAAGCGCATACATCTGATTGATGAAACCTTTTGTGGTTTGCTGTGTTGAGATCAATGTTACACTTGTTTTGTTTTCCAGAAAACCATAGGTATATCTTTGACAGATAGTGCTTTTACCACCACCACTTCCACCCTCCATTACTACAAGGGAACCTGTGGGAAATCCTCCCCCAAGTTTTCTGTTATATTCATCTCTGGGTATCTCAAAGGAACAAATATCAGCCACTATTGTTACCTCTATTATTTACGTTTTAAAGCTCATAGAATCGGATTTTCCGTTTTCAGCAACCACGCTGATCCTGTGGTCACCTGAACCTAAAGGATCAGGGTCTGTAATCGTTTTTATGACCAGTACATCACCTGTACTCCACGTTGTACCTTCATCCATCAATGAAAATGTCACGTTAGAAGGAGAAAGTAGCGTTCCGTCAATAATAACATCGACATAGGTAAAGTAGAGTTCTGATCTTCCTGTATTTTTAGCATAAAAAGTATATCCATCAACAGCATCGTAGGGTATTACTTCAGGGTCACTGATAATGGTAATGTCGGTTTTTAACTGGTCTGACAACACCTTACTACTCGAACTTGTTGCTCCTGTAATGGATTGAACATTGGCGGACAATATTATAACAACACTCATCGCAATGATGACGGTAGTTATGAAAAATATCATGTGGGTAACGGCGGTTTCAGCCCGGTCCTCTATGACAAAAGAGTTTAAAGATGTCATTTTTCTGTTTCCCAATTTAATTCCATTCCACAAAGCATTCAATATAATGATAGTTTTAATATATTAATACCATCGCTGTAATATAAGAAATCGCCTCTCAAACAGAATATGTATCATAATCGGATATTCCATTCTCTGTAATAACTTTAACACGGTGGGGACCTGCACCGGAAAGTCCATTGATTTCAAATGTTTTTGTTTTATCCGGTGTCCAGGTTGTGGTCAACGGAGAGGGGGTGTATGATTCGATTGCACCATCTATCAACACATTCAAAGCGCTGGAGTCTAATGTCTCACTTCCTGTATTTGTAATGGTTATAGTCAGATCGTATGAGGCAGAAGGGCCGTTTGCTGTTGAGTCAATAATGGAGATGTCAGTTTGAAGTCGCTTATTCTGTATCTCATATTGATCCTCAGCCGCATCATTAACCATGTTCCTTGAAGCACTTACCACCGTATAGGAGGTAGTTCCAAGAACAAGGACCGAGATAAAGAAAATGGCAACTACCACAGAGGTCTCAAATCCCATACAATTCCTCCAGACCATGCTTAACTTTTGACATCTCCCGGTCGATTGTGCTCAATATATTTCTGTCAATCTTGCGGCCGCATAGTCTTTCGATGAAGAGAAGCGATTTTGTATGATCTTCCGGAAGCAGTCTCCATGTCGGTTTTTCCACGTAGTAATCTATCCCTCTGGCATATGCCATTATTTTGGACCTCACCTCTTCACTGATCCAACCAATGTCAACATAATAGTCAAGCGCATCCATGAGATTATTTCTACCAACACGTTCCATCAAAAATTCTATCCAGTTTAGAAGCACAACAACACTCATGGGATCACACTTAATTGATTCTAAACGTACGATCGGAAGTCCTTCCTTTTTTCCTTTATCTCTCTCCTGCACTACAGGAAGATTCTCAACAGGTACGGTTTCTTCTTCCACGTACTCAGCATCAAAAGTTCCTTTTCCAGCAAGTTCTGAAAAATCCATGTTCTCCAGTTCATCCAACCTTACTGAGATATTATTTGTTGTTTCCGCAAGTTCAACGATACTCTGATCTAAATGTAAGGATTTTGTGGAAAGTTCATCAGTTCTCGATGAGAGTTTTTCAATACTTCCATGAAGCATTGACATGGCATCTGCAAAAGCATCAAGCTTTGTATCTGCATCTTGCATCCTCTCTTCTGTTTCAGGTGAAATACCAGACATTTCGAGGCGTTGCGAAAGAGATTCCTGCTCGTTTTTGAGCATGACCAGAACATCTCCGAGTTCTGTGATGCGTTTATCGGTTTTCTCAAAATGTTCAATCGTTTCGCGGCCACTTCCAGATTCGCCTACAAAAGGGTTTACCTGGTTAGAAACTATTTCATAAAGCGAAAGAAGTTCAAGTATGCTCTTGTCTATCTTATCAACTGTCTTTTTTACTTCTAAACTATCCCGCTGTACCATGGAGATATTCAGATCAACTTTTGATAGTTTTTCTTCAAGAGACTTGATCTTTTCAGCATTCTCTTCTGCCAGTTTATTATCAACCGGTTCAGCTGGTTTTTGTGGAGGTGGACTTATTCCAGGCGGTCCTGCTGCCGAAAGGTCCAAAAATCCCCCCATTCTAGGTGGACCTGCTATACCCGGGGGACCTGTTGCTGCAAGGTTCGGAAATCCCCCCATTCCAGGTGGGCCTGCTATACCCGAGGGACCTGCTGCAAGGTCCGGAAATCCCCCCATTCCAGGTTGGTCTGTTGCAAAGGGAGATGCCTCTGTATCGAAAGGTGAAGATTGTTTTTTTACTGTACCTTTTTTACTTAATATTCCAGAGGTCAGTTCTTTCAGTTTTTTGCTAAATCCAGCCATTTTTCCACGGAATTTTATTTAATTATATTAGCACTTGTAATATATATTACAATAATATATAGTATATGGGTGCCCCCATATATAAATATTCCAAATGATTATATAAAGCGCATATTTTGACTTCCTGATACACAAAAAATGTTGCAGCAAATAAAGCGTTAAAGTGTAGGGTTTAAACATTAAGTATCCAAGAGGAGTGCCATCGGTCAGATATATGCCGAATTCAATTAAAAATCAGGTAACAAAACAAATAAAAAAAGAAAAAATAGAGGGTAAAAGAAAGTAAGAAATTACTTTCTTCTACTTACGAAGTAAAGAGCTGCAATTGCGCCCAGTGCAGAGAGTACTCCAAAACCAGGTGCTCCATTATCAGCTGCTTCTGTTGGGTGCTCTTCCATTGGAGCTTCAGTTGCTTCTGCTGGATGCTCTTCCATTGGAGCTTCAGTTGCTTCTACAGGTGCTGCTCCCCCGAAATATGAATCCGGGTGGCAGGCACCACATTGCAGATCCTCTGATGATTTCAGACCAACAGTTGCGTAGGGGTGAAGATCTGCTACATCATGGCACATCGTACATTCAGGGATTATTATCCTGTCCTGATCCATGTGACATGCTGCACATGCAACATCCATACCGTGTATGTTGTGTGGAACCTGTGATCCATATGCTTCCTGACCTGGTCTGTGGCACTTGTAACATCCCTCTGTGAAAGACTCGTTTCCATGCACAGCCGCTACATTACTCTGCATATGGCATGCCTGACAGACTATATCCATACTTTCCGTCTGATATGGTTTTACAATATTCGGCACATTTTCGTGGCATTTTACACAGCTAGCATCTGCACCATGATCCGCGATCAGATCTCTGTGGCAGTGCACGCATACGGTCATGTCCAGCGCTGCATTGTGCACTCCCTCAAGACCTTGATGGCAGTAGGCGCATTCCTGCGTCCGCACGGAACCGATGTGAACTTCATGTATCGGACCAGAGTGACACTTTGAACAATCCGGAATGGCAATCTCAAGTGATGCACCATGGCAGCCAACACAGGTAGCCGCTGTTCCCTCGTGGAGGGAGTGAATGCCTTTTGTGCTTGTGTCATGACAGTCTGCACAGTTCACATTCTTCGCATCCAATGTTATCGCTGAAAAGGCATCCTCTGCAGATACTGGATTGACCAACATTGCTAGCAGAATTGTCGCCAATGCAATAACCATTACTTTTCTCATTTCTATATACCTCTCTAATTTGAATGTACTGATAAATATCAATGCAAATTTGAACAGCATAATCATATTTGATTCTTTCCATTTAAAATGAGTGGTAACGGGCAAATCGGGCATTTTCGATCAGGAATTCACTAAAATAGAATGTGCAAATCCAAATATAATGATACAGTTTTGGATGCTTTTAAATTCCTTGAACATGTTTTAGATAGTGATCGATGTGTCCCGTAAAAAGAAATTCGAAAGACCTGTATACTCCGATAAAGAGGGAATACGTTTCGCAACACCATCCGTGGTTGCAGAATACAGGGCAAAACGTTTGCACTGTAAAACACTGGCTGACATCAGTTGCGGCATAGGGGGACAGACTATCTTCTTTGCAAAAGAATGTGATTTTGTCTATGCCGTGGAGATCGATCCCAAAAAGATAGAATATGCAAGAAAAAACTGCAAACGATATGGAGTAGACAATGTGGAATTCATCTGCGGTGACGCGCTTTCACAGGAAGTGATAGCACATATCCCGGCAGTAGATGTGGTATTTTCCGATCCTTCAAGACCTACCGGGGAGGATATTCGCAAGGTCACAAGCCTTGAACCCGCAATCCCGAATGTGATCTCTGCATATTCAGATAAGACCACCAATTTCGCATTTGAGGCTCCGCCCCAGATGCCCCCGGAACGCATTCCCTTCGACTGCGAACGTGAATATATGTCCCTTAACGGTCAGTTGAATCGTTTGACCCTTTATTTCGGGAACCTTAAGCAATGTGGGTGTTCAGCGGTCTCACTTCCGGCAGGCGCACGTATTAGCTCAACGGATGCATCTTGCACTGTAGCAGAAACAACGCGTCCGGGAATGTATGCATACGAACCTGAGCCATCTGTTATCAAAGCGCAGCTCCTCCCGCAACTTGCGAAATCCCTGGGGTACCAAACAGGTCAGGTGGAACTCTTTACAATCGATAAAAAGAGAATGCTTCTAACTTCCGATTCATTTTTCAAACATCCCATGGTAAAGAACCATTATGTTATCTTGCTTGTAGATGTTTTTAACGTCCGTCGTATCAACAGCTTCCTGAAAGATCATGAGGCTGGTACAGTAATACTCAGGGCAGGAATTGACCCTGCTGATTACTGGTCAGTCCGTAACGATCTTGAATCGGGCTTGACCGGTAAAAAGACAATCCACCTTTTTATCAGGGATGGCATAGCAATTGTGTGTAAGGCGCTATAGGAAAAACAGTTCAAATCCATAAATCTATCCTGGTTCTGGCAGCAAATCCCCCATTACAAATGGCTCCTGTTGACCTGCATCTATACCAAAGACAATTACACTTCAGGTTTTCTTGACTTGATCAATGCTTTTGTGCGTTCTATCAGTTCGTTCTTTCCGAAGGGTTTTGTAATATAATCGTCTGCCTTTAATATGTGCAATCCGAGCAGCTTATCGAAAAGCTGACTTTTCACTGTAAGCATTGACACTGGCATGTTCGGATCCTTCTTTTTGATCTTGCGGAATGTTTCCCATCCGTCCATCACGGGCATCATGATGTCCAGCAAAATGGCGTCAGGATTTTCGATGTCCAGTGCTTCAAGGCATTCGATACCACTATTGGCGCCGATCACATTGATACCTTCCGATTCGAGAACCAGCTTCACAAGTTCGATGGTGTCCTTTTCGTCATCAACGACCATCACTTTTGGACACATTTATTTAACCCCCACCAATAAAGTCCATTAGATCTTCAGAAATCCATTTACTTGATATTTCTATTATTTAGCACCAGTCCACCCATATCTCTTCATCACCATTTTAATTCTTGCACTCAGTTCACGCATATCAAAGGGCTTGGTTACATAATCATCGATTCCGAGTTCCATTCCCTTTAATTTATCCTCAACCTCACTTTTAGCAGAGACCATAATGATTGGTATATCAACTGCATTTTTACTCTTCTTCAACTCTTCAACAACCTCATATCCATCCATATCAGGCATCATGATATCTAAGAAGATAAGATCTGGAAGTTCTTTTAGTGCTATTTCCACGGCCTGTTTACCACTATAGGCAGCTATTAGATCATATGGTTCACGAGATAACGATATTTTTGCAAGTTCCGGAATATCAGGTTCATCGTCCACAAACAATATCTTTAACCTTTCCCGTTTGACTCTTTTCTCGATGTACTTCAACGATATGCCGGACTCTTTTATTTCGTAATAAATATCAAGGACCTTTAAACCAATCTCGGTATGCATCTCACCACTTGTGATGTCAATTATCACATCGAAAAACGATTTTATCAAAGCTTCTTTTTCCGGTGGTAAGATCCCTTTTCCAAGTGTTGAGACGATGCTACCCTCATTTTCAGTGACCTTTTTTTCAACGATCTGTATGAAACTCTCAACGACCTGAAGGTTATCACCCGCCAGAACGTTCATATCTTCAATAACAAGTAGAGAACCAGGATGGTCCGCAAATAGATTTGCTATATGGGATGCCATTTTTGTGTAATCAGTTTGCGATGTGCAATAGAGAGTATTTTCCTGGGGTTCTTCTGGTATCTTCAAATCAACAAACCACATCATTTTCTTAAAACCCTCAACATCCAATCCATATTCTTCAAATTTCTTAAGAACCTGCTCCCTTTGCTCTTTTAAACACAACCAAACAACAGTGCGTGTGGTCTCATTTTTTAGCACGTCAAAGATGTAAAAATAAATTATTCGGCTGATAATACTGTCAACTGGTGCCAAAAACAAAGTTCTTTTGGATTTCAATTCTTTTCGAAATGTGTCCAGAATTTCCTGGGTTTTATCTCCTACTATCATTTGCCCCAAAATATCACAAATTCATTATTTGTTTTGTAGTCATATGGATCTCCTCAACATTGAGTGGGTAAGTTAATATCTTTTTTCTTCCAATTCATTTTCTATGGAAGACAAAGACCTG
>JAFGQV010000060.1 GCA_016935475.1 Methanosarcinaceae archaeon | reverse complement strand
TTCAAACAGGTCAACACCCGTATAGTCCTGAACCTCACGAACGATGCTGCGATCAGTTCCCTCAAGATCCCGAAGGAATATGAGAAAAGGATACCGTACCTGAAAAAAGGTCAGATGATCGTGCACAGCCCGGATAACAGTGATATGGTGGAGATCATCGGGCTTTCAAAATGTGTGGTAAAGCATGAGTGAGCGGCTTTCCACACGTCCAATTCAATAGATGATTAATCTGCCGGATTAATGTTAACCAGACTGCTGAATATTCGTCATCAAAATTGATGTATAGGATGAGATATATAGGATTTTACGCTGTGAGGGGGTTCAGCACGACATAACCAGAAGCACTGACCCCCATGCATCGCCCGAAGGCAAAGGTAGGTTGGTCTTGAAGTTATTTAAGGCTTGTCTGGTTTTCCCTCCGGGAAATGAAAAGGAGGTTAAATGAAATGAAAACAAAGATAAGATTTGGAATGGGTGCACTGCTTGCGGCAATGTTGCTGGTGAGCATGGTGTTTGTGCCGGCTGTGAGTGCAAAGTCTAATGAAAAAGCCATAACAAACACCGATAAACAAATAATTTTGAATTTGGATAACGATTGTGGGGTATTGATCATTTTTTCAGGGGATAAAATATCTACCTCTTTATACAATGATGTACCTGATGTACGAAAAACAGCTATAGCTCAGTTCTCAGGTTCTATTGATGATAATAACTTTGTTTCGCTTTCCGGAACGGTCACGATTGACGGAGAAACTGAGGATGTCAAACTAACAGGACAAGCCGAAAAAGTTTTCGTAGGTTGGGATGTGCCAGAAGGTGCCAAACCTATATATCTGGATATTAACGGCAGGACTATGACCAGATATGAAGATGCCAGAAGAATGTATGCCAGTTTTGTTGAACTGAAAGACAATAAAGGTAAATACAATTTACATGGAGAGTTCTTCGAAGATGGTGTAGGTGGTCTGGTTGGAACTACGGTTATCAATGGGAAAGAGTGCAATATGGGTCTTGTAGGTGAATCAACTAGCATGTCTGAAAATGTAAGTTTGAGTATCCAAACACGCAGTAGTTCTGAAACACTCGACGTTCCTCAAAGAAGTCAGTGGGAAATATGGTGGTATCAAAATAACTATGATGTTGCCAGTCAGGCATGTGGGCATACAGTTGCAGCAATGCTTGAAGAATATTGGACAAGTAATCATCCAACCATATGGAGTATTTGGGAATACAACTCAGATCCCATGTCTCCCTCTGAAGCAGAAGATTATTTAGACGATGAAGCAGGAGTGAATGTAGATTCAGATGTTTTTTCAGGTACTTTGACAGCAAATATAAATGAAGTCGAAGATTTTATTGATTCTGGATATCCTTTTTACATGACAGAAGAAAGTTACTGGGGCAACTGTCATGCAGTAGTAGTTAAAGGCTATTATGATGCTATAATCGACCCATATTTCATGTTAAATGATCCAAATACCATATCAGGTTCCAATACAATTTGTTGGTATCACAATGATAATACATTATTTAATTTTGAAGATAATGTATATGAATATGTGGGTGGTGGAGACACCTCATCAACAGGATTCGTTTATGTAGCTTAACAACAAGCAAACCATAAAATGTTTGGATAATTCATTTATTCAAGTCAATCATTGTTCCTGCAATAGTGATTGACTTTGCTTTTATTATTGACCAGGAAAATTAAGACTGTGCTAGAAGGTACCTATATGAAAATCAATTGTTGTATTTTGATATTTGCCTTTTTAGTCATAAGTGCAGTTCCCGTTTCATCAAATACATTTATCGTTGGAGATTCAGAGACGGGTTATACTTCAATACAGGATGCTGTTAATGATGCTAAGGATGGCGACATCATTCAGGTTTGCAATGGGAGTTATTCAGAAAACATATTTGTAAACAAATCATTGACAATAAGAGCAGCCTGCGAAGATCAGGATGATACAATCGTCCGGGCAAAGAACATTGGCGACGCTACCTTTTATATAAATTCGAATGGCGTTAATTTGACCGGATTCACCATCAAAGGTGAAAAAAGTGATAAATCAGGATTTGATGATGAAAATGCCGGAATATATCTCGATAATGTTCAGGGTTGTGAAATTAAGAACAATGTGCTGTCAGGTCATTCCAATGGAATAATTCTGAATAATTCTTCTGATACCATAATCTCAGATAATGTTCTTTTTTTAAATGATTTACATGGGATCTATATCATAAATTCAAAAAACAATGTTTTACTCAATAACGAGGTTTCATCCAACAAATATGGGATTTATCTCGAATCATCAGACAATAACAGGTTGTCCGGCAACAATGCAAGCCACAATAACAATTATGGTATTGCTCTTTTGAAATCTGCCAGGAATATGCTGGAAAATAACCTTGCATCCGGCAATAAATATGGCATCTGTTTAACTTCTTCTTTTGAAAATGAGTTACATGACAATGTTGCATCCAGAAATGGATTACATGGCATCTACTTCTGGCGTTCTAGCGCTAATAATCTGAAGAGCAATAGTTTGTTTTTTAATGGTCATTCTGGTATCAGCCTTTTTGGTTCCAGCAACAATAATAGTTTTAATGGCAACAATGCCACAAGTAATAATAATGGTATGCGGCTAGAGTTTAATTGTGGTAACAACAGCATAATAAATAACACTTTGAACTCAAATCATGAATATGGGTTATATATAATAGATTCAAGCAACAACACTGTTCTTGAAAATGTCCTGCTGGACAATCAAAAAGGAATCGAAATAAATGATATTGGAACAAAGAGAACATCAATAAACCAGATACATGATAATGAAATTGATGATCGATTTAATTACCAGCTACCGATAACTGGAATTTTGATTTTATTTGTCATTGGAATTGCATTTTACCTGAAACAAAAATCTCTTCTAAAAAAAGCGCTTTTCGCCAGTTCAATATCAATAATACTGTTTGTAGTTATTTTATTAATTATATATTATCCTACTCTATTCAACTGGCCAGGTAGTAATGTTTACATTGAAGATTTAGAATGGACAAACGTTACAAAAATTAATGATACCACCTATCGAACAACATTATCGATGAACATTACCTATCTCTACAAAGACGCCTATAGTAACAGATTTAGAAACGATGAATCTACTGACGAGATTCCAGTTATTGTTCAGGTAAAAACAGATTATCCAATGTATGGTTATCATCCTGAAGAAGATTACACATTATCTTCTGAAGAAAAAATAAATTTACAACATCTTCAAAGTTATCCGTATGAATGCACTTTTGACTTGGATTCGGGAAAAGATTATTTTGTAGTGGTTATAGTCCAATGGAAAAGATACCTTGATTCACCTCACCCATACTACGGGGAATGGAATTTTGAAGATTTTGGTGGACTAAGTACGGATATTAATTTAAGCACATTATGATAGATGATTTTATAAATGGAGGTGAAATGCGGAGAATATTCAAAATACTCATGGTTATTGGAATCTTAGTAGTACTTGCAATGGGATTTTTGATGTATCTTCCATATTTATTTATAGGCTCTCCATTGCCTCTTTTATCTATTACCAACGACGATTACATTCATCATTCGATTGATATCGAAATAATAGATTCACATAACAATTCTATGTTCAAGAAAACATATGAATTAGACTCCCAGAAAAGCGTCTCACAACCTAAACCATTGTGGTTACTGTTGCAATTATCATATCCATTCTATGAGTCAAAGCATATAGTAAAGATCACTTTGGATGATACCTTGATGGAAACTCACAATACTCGGATAAATCCGTGGAAAATGGTAATCATCTCGATAACTAACAGGAATTTACCAGAAGATTCTCCTCTGGAAATTGAATATTTAATGATTTAGGTGGACTAGGCTTTGTGTAAAAAGTCGGATTATTGCCCGACTTTATACACAGACTGCTGACTTTCTTCGATTTAATGAATATTGGTGTGACATGCTCTCAACTGACGAACAGAAACATGTTGCTTTACATGAACTGGGCCATGCATTAGGGCTTGATCATAGTTATTCTCCTAATGTGATGGATGAT
The DNA here is from genome assembly GCA_016935475.1 of Methanosarcinaceae archaeon. Lineage (GTDB taxonomy): Archaea > Halobacteriota > Methanosarcinia > Methanosarcinales > Methanosarcinaceae > JAFGQV01. The sequence continues at coordinate 7,984 of JAFGQV010000060.1, read as the reverse complement.
GAAATAGTTTCCAGAACAGAATTAGGATCGCATGATGAAGAGGATTACTATACACTATATTCTTAGAGGGGGGATGATATATGTTGAGCAAAATTAAAATATTTTTCGTGTTTTTCGTATTGGCGGGTTTGATTGGCACCGGTTTTTGGCTCACTCAAACAAATGAAAATGGAGTTGAAATCGTTTATGGTCAGGCTGTCTATATAGTTGATGTTACCGATGACAGGGAATTAGTTGGTGTTGCAGACAATGTGTTCGTTGGTAAGGTTATTGCCCAAACAGGTACTACAACAGATCCATATCTGCGAACACAGTTCAGTGTTGAGGTTTTGGAGAATATAAAAGGAAATCTTGCCGGGACAGTTACAGTGAACCAAAAGGGTGGATACGAACATTTTGAGGGTAAGGATTATTTAATTCTTATAGAAGGCGACAAACTACTCGAGCCAGATGAATCCTATTTGTTTGTCACCAGGGTTAATGATACTAGAGGGCACACTTTTGTGCCTGTTTATGGAAATCTCTTGATTATGGATCAAGCTGATAGTCAGGATAAGGTGGAAAGGTTTGAAAGAGCATTCGCACAAGAAATCCCTCTAAAGTATGAATTACAAGGCCAAACATAATTTATTTTTAAACAACGGAGATGCAGTGCATCCTCCGTTTCCTTTTTGGCTTCCTCTTAATCCTCTGTCCTTAAATTCATGAAGGAACTCGATATCCTTATCGATAATATCGAACTTTGCAGATATCATTTCTTTATCGATCATTGGAACAACCTCTCTTTGCGCATCCTGTCATACTCCTCCAGGAATGGCTTGAAATCAAGGTACCTGTCTATAGCAGACGTTTCAAATTCAATCCTCTTCTTTTCGTCCCTGCTAAACAGGAGTTTGCCTTTTAAGACCTGATGTAAAAACCTCAGAGTACCTTTGTTGAGTATTCTAACATCAATATCCTGCCTGATCTGACATCCGTCTTTCAATTCCCTTGCGATCTGCACAGGATACAATGCCCCAAACTGCACGTTATCCGATAGCAAAATCCCGACATCTATGTCACTGTCGTTTCTTGCATGTCCTTTTGCATACGAACCGAACAGGTATGCTGCTACGATCTCATCATGGGTTAAGAGTACCTGCCGCATTTTCTCAAGCATGCCTGACCTTCTGTCATCTATATTTTCACACATGAACTTAAATCAGATTGTTTTTGGGATGTAAAAACATTCCTGTCGGTTTTACGTGCTTTTAACATCTTGCCTCTAGTGTTAACGTTAAATTGGATATTCCCAAGAAGTTGCATCGAACAAACCTGCATATGCTCAAAAATGGATGCATCCATTTTTCGATCTATTCCGGCTTTTCACCATTCGCCCAACCGTTTTCACTCTTCAGTAAGTTCTCTTAGTTTCTCAAGAAACTCGCTGTTCCTGACAAGATTCAGGTCAATACCAACTTCCTCCGGCGAAAAACCAAGTGCAAGCCCGAGAAGTTGAGAATAATGCAAAACCGGGATACTGTAGTCAATACCAAGCTTCTCCTTGATCTCCACCTGCCCCCCGTCAAACTGCAGATGGCAGAACGGGCATGCGTCCACGATACAGTCCACATCTGCATCCTGAATTCGGGAGAGCTTGTGGTTTACCATCTCAATAGCTGTATCATGAAGACCGGAACGTACACCGCCTCCCGCACCACAGCATGCCATCTTATCAGGATAATCCACACTCTTAGCACCTATCGCTTCGACCAGTTCATCAAAGAAATGCGGCCTTTCCACACTTCCAAGATTCCGTTCATTTGAAGGCTTCACCAGATGACAGCCATAATGCAGCGCTACCCTGAGCTTTAAAGGCTTTACAACCATCTCTTTGAGCTTTTCGGGTCCCAGCTCGTCATAGAGAAACTCAACAATGTGCCTGACTTCTGCTGCTCCTTTGAATTCTTTTCCTATTTTTTCAAGATGGGAATTTGTGCTCTCTTTGAGTGCTGCATCTTCTTTGAGCTCATGGTTTGCATCTGCAAGTGAACCGTAACAACCATTGCAGACGGTCAGGACATCGCGTCCCAACTCTTCAGAAAGAACGATATTCCTGCTCGCAAGTGCAAGCCAGGTCGCTTTGTCAAACGACCTGAAAACACCCGGTGCCGGGCAGCATGATGCACCTTTCAGGTCAGTGCAATCGATACCCAGTTTACCAAGGCAAAGCTTTGTGGCCTTTTCGATTCCCGGATACCGGTTAGGTATGATACAACCCAGAAAGAGCGATAACTTTGTCATAACAATATTTCCTCATACAGCATCATGCATCATCAATCACTTTTCAGCCACGAGTTTATCAAATCCACATGATCTCAGGAGTTTCTGCACGTCCTTAAGAGCCTGTGGGTATTTGTGGACCGTCTCAGGAAGTGGTTCCATTCCAAGTTTCTCCCGTTTTTGCCTGGTCTCATCATTAATGGGCACGGCATGCCCGTGTTTTAGCAACAAATGGCTGACCTTCCTATGTTCAGACAGCATGATGCCTTCATGTACTGCGATTGTCCGGATCGTGAAGATCGCATCAACGATCCTGATCCCGCGAGGGCACCGCTCCTGGCAATTATAGCAGGTAGCACACATCCACAGCTCTTTATCATGCAGCATATCCGTGTTCACCTGCGCCTTCCGTACGATCCTTCGCGTGTTAAGGCTCGTATAACGACCGGACGGACAGCTTCCGCTGCAGACACCGCACTGCATGCAGGTCAGCACATCAAGACCTGCATCTTTCAGTCTGTTCAGCACATCCGGTTCATCCATCTTTATTCACGTATTCACATTTTACAAGAATTATAATTCATATAAAGGTCGTTGTTTATTTATTCTCATTCCAGACCAATAGATGATTTAAACCGAAGTATATTAATACTTACCTCAGTGCATTGCCATAACAATAATTTCATCTGCCATTATAGAACATCTCCAAATACTATCGACTATTTCACAAAAGAAGGACTGGTCGCTCCATCAACGACCAAACACTATCTAGTAGATCAACCAAGAAGGAGAGATGCCAAGACCACTCCTTTTACCTGGAAATATTTAATCTACCTTTTCATCATGTAGTATTCAGATACCTTTGAATCTCCCAGTCATGCACCTGAACTCGATACGCATCCCATTCTGCCCTTGCAATTCTCAGAATATTGTTAAATACGTGCATCCCAAGAGCTTTCATAAGGATGTCGTCGTCTTCAAGATAGTTGGCAGCATCCCTGAGGGTCCCGGGCAACATATCGATGTCCATTTCAACACGTTCCTGTGAACTCAACTCAAATATATTGACATCTATCGGCTTGCCGGGATCGATCCTGTTTTTGATGCCGTCCAATCCCGCAGCCAGAATTGCAGCAAATGTCAGATAAGGATTGCACGAAGGGTCAGGACTTCGAAGTTCAGCACGGGTACTGTTACCGCGAGCAGCCGGTATACGGATCAATGAACTCCTGTTGGACCCCGACCATGCAATGTTCACAGGTGCCTCATAACCCGGCACAAGGCGTTTATAAGAATTTACGAGGGGGTTTGAAATTGCTGTTATGGCTTTGACGTGTTTGAGTATCCCACCGATGAAATACCGTGCATTATCGCTGATCTGCATATCTTTTTGTGGATCATAAAATACATTTTCACCGTCTTTTGAGAGCGATAGGTTCACATGCATGCCTGAACCGTTCTCACCAAATACCGGTTTCGGCATGAACGTTGCATGCAGACCATTGAGTTTTGCTATGGTTCTTGTGACGTACCTAAAGGTCATAACATTATCAGCAGTGGAAAGAGCATCTCCGTATTTAAAATCAATCTCATGCTGACCAAAGGCAACTTCGTGATGCGATGCTTCAATATCAAAATCCATGCCCAGAAGTGTGAGTACGATGTCGCGTCTGATATCCTCTGCAAGGTCAGCGGGTGCGAATTCAAAATACCTGCCGAAATCGTGTGGAGTATTGGTCGCTTTACCATCAACAGTTTCGAATAAAAAGAACTCAAGTTCGGGACCTACATTAAGTGAAAAACCCATCTCCTCTGCCTGTTTCATTACTTTTTTGAGCACATATCTCGGACATCCTTCAAACGGTTCACCGTTTGGCATGTAAACATCACATATCACCCTTGCTACTGCCCCTTTTTCACAACTCCATGGGAGGATGGCAAAAGAAGAGATATCAGGTTTCAACACCATGTCCGATTCATTGATTCTGACAAAACCTTCTATAGATGAACCATCAAAGGAGATTCCAACATCCAAAGCCTTTTCAATCTGAGTTACCGGTATTTCAACATCCTTCACGACACCCTGGATGTCTGTGAACTGAAGCCTGATAAATTTAACATCGTGTTGTTCAATAGCACTCAGTATCTCTTCTTTATCATTTATCTTCATTACATCGCCTGTTTATTATAGTTGTATTTGCCCTTTTTTGCGTTATTTTTATGTTACCTGCTAATCTTGTTTTTATATATATCATGTTTTTGGTGAACCCTTTTTCCTTCTAGCATCCAAATTCCAGTTGTAAAAATAGAGTGAATTACAGGTAAATCCTTGCTGATGCTCAGATTTGTCTGGATATTCAAAACCTGTTCAATAAGTCTACGGTAATTGATCCGATAAAAAATTATAGTTTCCCCGTGCATCATGAGAACATATATTGTGCACTTACCAGTTTTTAAACTAAACAAACTTGATGCCAAGGCTCTTTATCTTGTTCTTGAAACTAATGTTGATAATAAGTGGTGTCAGAGACTCGATCATCGCCGATGTTTCTAGAGGACCCACATCAAGAGGACGCAGGTTTGAGATATCCCGAACCAGATCGAATATTATATTCTTTGCATGCATACTGTTTCCACAGACCCCGATGTCATAATCAAGTTCGAGATCAAGATCAGCCAGTTTTTTTGCAGGAACATTGTGAAATGCAGAGACCAGTTCTATGTTCGCTGGAAGAAGGGAAGCCAACTCCTGTGCTGCACTGCCTGCAGAGGGAGTGGTATAGCAAAAATAGTCAGCATTATAATCTTCACGGGAAACAGGGATTTTCAGGGGAGTTGAATCTGGGTGGATATAACAGTAGTTCTTTTCCATCGGGACAATAACCGAAACTATGATTTGATCTTTAAGCACAGGGCGAATCAATTTACATATCGAATCAATGTTATCATATTTTATGGCAAGAAGTATAACATCTGCACTTGCAGCAGCCGTCTTATTGTCCGTACCTTCGATCTCAGCTTTAAAGCCATAGCTTCTCAAAATATCGTTATATTCGGATGCTTTGGCTTTGGCCTTTTCCGGGTCACGGGACCCTATGATTATCGTATGTTTTTTGCTCCAGCGGAGTGCAAAGCCTTTTCCAATGCTACCGGTGCCACCAAGTATCGCGATTTTCATAGCAACTGACTAATTTTTATAGTAAATATAATGATCGATTTAAATCGGACGTTTGTGGAGGATGTTCTACTATTTATAGTGATTGGGCATGGGGTTAAGGAATCTGGAAGAATCACACTACTTCCAGATATCCTTATTTCCTATTAAGAGTTTTTCACAATTCCGGATTCGTACAATTGGATTTAAACCCAACCGCGGTCTCTCATTGCTTCGACCACACGTTCAACCGCAACCACATAGGCAGCCTGCCGCATATTTATTCCATACTTCTTGGATGTCTCCAGTACCGAATGATAGGCAGGCGTCATTTTCTTATCCAAACGTATATGGACCTGTTCTTCATCCCAGTAGTACATGTAGAAGTTCTGCACCATCTCAAAATAAGAGACAGTTACCCCGCCTGCATTACACAGGAAATCTGGTATCAGGTGAACACCGTTCTTATAGAGAATGTCATCCGCTTCTGGTGCGGTTGGGCCGTTGGCCAGCTCACCGACGATCTTTGCTTTGATCTTTGAAGCATTATTTTTTGTAATGACGTTCTCCATGGCTGCGGGAATAAGTATATCCACATCAAGTTCCAGGATTTCTTCATTGGATATAGGTGTGGTATTGGGATAACCAACCACTGAACCTGTCTTAGTCTTATGTTCAAAGACAGCCTCAGGATCCAAACCATAGTCATTGTAGATACCACCTCTACTATCAGTGATAGCCACTATTTTACATCCAAATAGGGATCTGGCAAGAATTGCTGCAAAAGACCCGGCGTTTCCATAGCCCTGTACGGCAACGGTGGCTCCTTTAAGGTCCATACCTAATTCCTTTGCTGCTTCGCGAATTGTGTATAAACCGCCCCTTGCAGTTGCATCGCCACGTCCCGCAGAGCCACCTAAGCTGATCGGTTTACCGGTGATGACACCAAACTGATGCCTGCCGGCGATCTTAGAATACTCGTCCATCATCCATGCCATCATTTGGGGAGTTGTATAAACATCTGGTGCCGGGATGTCCCTCTCCGGGCCGACGAAATGCCATACACGAGTAGCATATTCGCGGCATAAACGTTCCAATTCCCCTTTGGACATTTCCTTTGGATTGCAGATAACCCCACCTTTTGCTCCCCCAAGGGGCAGATTAAGAAGCGCACATTTCCATGTCATCCATGCTGCGAGTGCCCGTACGGTATCAACGGTCTCCTCTGGGTGGAAACGGATTCCCCCTTTTGTCGGACCCCTTGCATCATTGTATTGAACCCTGAACCCCTCAAATACTTTAATTTTACCATCATCCATTCGAACTGGTAACGATATGTGAAGTTCACGTACCGGAACTCGAAGGACTGCATGTATATCAGAATCTAATTTCAGAATCTCTGCACAGTCATCCAATTGCTTCTGCGCATACTCAAAAAGGTTAAGTTTATCCATTCATTTTACCTCCACTTATAGTTTTTACACTTTTTTTAACATTTTTGTGACCTGAAGAGGTCATTTTGCCTAACTCCGATATGCAAGCATTGCTGTATATGCCTTCCACAGATGAACATCCTATTTTGTCTCTATCGTCGTTATCACATGGGTATATGATAGGCAACCAGCAATGACGTGTAGAGATTTATTATAAAAATTTGTTCGTTAAAATTCAAAATATCCAGTCAAATAGCCTGAAAATTAAAAAACTATTTAAGTAACATAGGAGGAAGTCACTGGTTGATTGTGTATTTTTCTTTTAAATAATTATGTTTCTAAGGATTCTGTTAAGTTAAGGAGTGTAAGTTTGAGAAAAAATACAGGCGTGAGATAATAATGCAACTATTCGCAAAACATATTTTTCGACTTGTACATTATTCAATATTGGCACTCCCCTAAACAAACCGTGTTATCAAAATATCTGTTGTTGACGATGCTTTGAGGTCCGCATACCTCACGACAGCATGGCTACTACATTTAATTTGAATAACCCGAATTGCCTGTGCTTTACAAAAACATAAGAAAAATGGGATTTCTCAAAACGTGATATTAGTCCTAAAATTACACGTTTTCCATCCCAAGATGATAATAACTGCGCAGTCTTAATGAATAAAAACGTTCACACCAGTTCCTCAATTCGTCTCATCTTCTCAAAATTAACCAGTGTAGACATTGCATTTATTTCGATGGGAATATCGTGCTCCTGTACGATCGCCATCTGGTTTGTACCGCCGATGACCACAACACCAAAATGGTCCCTTTCAACCGGCATATCCAGAATACTTGTGTTTGGTTCTCCTACTTCCACAATCCCGCTAAATCCGGCATCCACCAGATCCGAAAGGATGCGCTCAGTATCGTCTCTGGCAGCCAATGGAACTTCTCGCAAATTAGCAAGGATCTTGCCTGAACCTGTTCTCATAACATCTGTGACAGAGGTTATCGACTGTGACATCAGGACTTCCAGAGGATCAATGGTCGTACTTTCATAGGTCAAAACATCTGTAAATCGTACCGGAGTGCCTTTTTTAACCTGAACAAGTCCTCCAAATTTTGGGTTTACCTGAATACC
>JAFGQV010000059.1 GCA_016935475.1 Methanosarcinaceae archaeon | reverse complement strand
TGTGCTCTGTGATCTCCGTGGTTTATTGCTCATAACTTGTTGGAATTTGCAGTTAATTAATCAGTATTGATTGGTTTTTCACTATAAACGAACATAGTAATGGTGTTGGTCTATTTTACAAATAAGTGCATAATTCTACAAACATTCCATCATCGTCAAAGCCGAGGTAATGCATCAAGGTAAACATCCTTTTTAATAAAAGTTTGCCTTCAACCCCAGCAATTCCACATATCCCGCACACGTGATTGTTTACCTCGATTTCGATTATATTAAATTAAAATGTCCCTAACAGATTATAGTAGTTATCTTTTTGTATTATTGCGACTTCTCATCTTCACAATACTTATATCCCATAATATATTAATATAATGTCAATTTAATATAAATACGATACTAACGTGAGAGGAACATATGACCGATGAGAATGAAAAAAATCTTATGAAAAAACTCCCCTACTGCGCAGGGGTTATCATCTCATTTCTAATAGCACTGTACATTAGAACGGGATCATCTGCAAGCGTCATTTTTTCATCCGGGTTTGTAAGATTCGGGGGGAATGACCCATGGTATCATATGCGAGTGGTAGATACCATCCTGCACAACTTCCCGCACACCTTATGGTTTGATGCATATACACAATATCCCGATGGTAAAGCAATGGTGTTTGCACCCCTCTACGACTGGGTGCTCGCTGTAACCATATACATACTTACACTTGGCAATCCAACCACCCACGAAATGGAAGTTATCGGAGCATACTACCCGGCCGTTCTTGGGGCACTTGTGGTCATACCAACGTATTTCATCGGTAAATGGGTGTTTAACCGGAATGTGGGGCTCCTGTCAGCAATACTTGTTGCCATACTGCCAGGCGCTTTTCTCTACAGGTCTCTCGTTGGTTTTACAGACCACCATGTTGCAGAGACCTTGATGAGCACAACTACTGCCATGTTCCTGATAATGTCACTGAAAACCATGCGCACACATCCGGTGACCTTCGATGACCTGTTATCAAAAAAATTCGATAAACTCAAGCCATCCCTGCCTTACATCATTCTTACAGGCGTGTCGCTGGGACTATACATCCTTGCATGGAAAGGTGCATTGTTCTTTGCACTCATCATCGGTGTTTACATCACAATACAGCATATCATCGACCATCTGCGAGGAGAAGTGCCCGAATACCTGTCAATCATTGGAGTGATCACATTCGTTATCGCACTGCTTTTCGTACTCATAGTCCCAGAAATTGGGAGCACGAAACACCAGTACATTATGGGACTTCCTGCCGGTATTCTTGCATTTATTGCATTCAGCTTAGTATCACGTGTCATGAACTCCCGCGACCTGCCAAGAACCTATTATGCAGCCATTCCGTTAATAACCGCTATTGTGGTTTACATAGTATCAAGGGCATTCATCCCCTCCCTATATTCCACCATCGGGGATCTCTCCAGTTACTTTATGCGGTCAGGGGGCGGACTGACAATTGCAGAGGCATATCCATTCTTTATCAGCAAGATGACAGGTCAATTTTCCCTTGCACCACTTGGCGATAATTTCGGAATAGAAGGATACATAGCATTTCTAGCGATCCCTGTCCTGCTGTACCAGACATATAAGGAACACAAACAGGAAGAGATATGGGTTGTTGTGTGGATGCTCATGATGGTATGGGCACTTTACCAGCAAAACCGTTTTGCCTACTACTTTGCAGTTAATGCGTCCATCCTGTCCGCTTATCTTTCACTAAAGGTGCTTGGTGCAATCGGCTGGGATGATATATACCAAAAATACCTTACGAATGATGAAAGTCCTCACGACTTTGCAACCGGGAATATAAAACTGTGGCACATAGTTTCCATTATTCTTGTGATTGCAATACTCATCTATCCAATTGGTCCACTCCAGGAAACACTTAGTAATAATAAAGGAGTTGGTGGACCCGCATCTGCCTGGATAGAATCGCTGACATGGATGAGATATAATACACCCGATCCGGGCGTTGACTACTACGAACTTTACGAAAACCCTCCACCCGGAGAAACATATTCCTATCCAGATACCGCATATGGAGTTATGTCATGGTGGGATTACGGACACTGGATAACCAATCTTGGGCGCAGGATACCAAATGCCAATCCATTCCAGAGCGGGATAGGAGGAGGCGAAAGCCAGGCACCGGGTGCATCCACTTATTTCACAGCACAATCTGAAGATGAAGCTAACGCCATTGCAGATATAATGGGTAGCCGATACATCATCAGCAACGGACGGATGGCATATACCATCTTTGGTGCCATGGCTGCATGGGATGGTGACCAGGATGGGTATTATCAACAGCTCAATACTAATCAGGGTGTCCAGAACGTCCCGACCATGAAATACTTAAACAGCATGGAGATGAGATTTCACCTGCTTGACGGTGATGGACTCAATCACTACAGGATGGTGCACGAATCAGAGCCATACAACCCACCTCATGAACCATATATTCAATATGAGAACCTGTATAAACAGGTGTATAATATGTGGACAGGAAAGAACATACCTGTGGATACACCCACAGGTTTCATCAAAATGTTCGAATATGTGAAAGGGGCACATATAGAAGGATCTGCCCCTGTGGGTGAGACCGTGACCATCAGCACGACCATCCAGACGAACCTGGGCAGAACATTCACATATTCACAGACCACAACCTCTGACGGAAGCTATGAATTTATTGTGCCGTACTCAACAGAAGGTCCGGTTCCGGGTGAGACCCAGTTTGACACAAAACCGATCGGTCCGTATATCATCAGTTATGGAGATGTGGTTACGGCAACAGGGGTCAGTGAAACAGACGTGCTTAATGGCGGTGTGATCGAGGTGTAAAATGCGCACCTCTCACCCACCATAGATTGTCTTGGTTAGACTGACCTGACGCAGCGGGCAACAGAACCCGCAAGATACAGACTAATCCCAGAATCTCTTATTCTTCGCATAATTACGCTCTGCTGCCATGATATCCCTGTAGAACGCCTCTTCGTCCACCCTCATTTTCTGTATCACACGGGATGCGGTCTCAGGTCCGACTCCCCGGCTTGCAAGTGCGATCACCGCCTGTTTTCCGTGAGTGAGTACGATACTTGCATTCCTGTAAACCCTCCTGATCCGCTTGATGTCCTCTTTTAAGGTGACCTTGTCCTGCTTCCTCACGAGTTTGATCTCGTCCTCTTCCCAGGGTTTCAGAGCCGCGATCATCTTCGAATCACAGACCGGACATTGCAACACTTCAGGTACGTTCATCACTTTCCTGCGGGATACCCACTTTTTGCAGTGCACACAGAAAAGGATTACGCGGTCGTTCATGATCCGTTCCTTTAGGGCCAGCACAATGGAACGGTCAGCCTTTTCAGGCGCCACCAGATCCCTGCTCATTGCAAAACCCGCAGAACCAAGAGGCGTAGAGGTTGTAACCTTGACTTCAATTTCCCCGGCTGTAATTCTTTGCAGTACTTCCTTTGCTCTTTTGATGTCCAGCATACCATGGAATATCTCCCGCACAACCTCGGTGTACATGGATGTGTCCTTGTATATCTCAAGAAGCTTTTTCATGCTTATGCGGTCGTGATCGATATCGCGGCTAAGGGCCCCGAACTTCCGCGCAACATGGACCATTTTCCACTTCATGAGGGATGTGTTCTTGAGCGTCATTTCGATGATGGGTTCAATGTACTCTGGCTGGATATCGAGTATCAGGTCATGTATCTTTGACCTGCTCACCCTTCCTGGAAGCTGCAGCCTGATCCTGTACGGGTCGATCTCCTGCGCGACACTGCTTCCATACCGCGCACCCAGCAGTGATGTCATCACTTTTCCAATGGTTTCGTTCGTGTTGTGCCCAAAACATGCATTGATGATAACAGCTTCACCGTCATCCTCAATGACGATGGTATTGTCGTCCGGCACAGGGTGTCCCTCTGCCAAATGCTTCCGTATCAGTTCGACCAGAACCAGAACCGCCTGCATATCGACAGGATATGTCATTCTAAGATGCTCTGCGATCTCAGTGTCTTCGCGTCCCTCGCTGACAAGTCCTGCGATCAGGGCGCGAATGGAACCCACTTCCTGTGCCACCTCATAGGGAACAGGTATCTCTTCTCCCACCCAGGTCGGGATCTCACCCACACCTTTAATTGGTTCCACTTTGATCCTGTCACGGTCGGAGGTCATCTCTATAACCCGCCACATGTCCCCTTTTGTGATGAACACTGCTCCCGGAGATACGAAATTGACCACAAATGCCTCATCCAGCATCCCGACTGGTCTGCCGCTTACAATATCGAAAATCTCGTACTTCTTTTCATCCGGGATCATGGAGAGGTTCTCGTAATAGTACTGCCAGCCCTTGCGGCGTTTTCCGAGCACATCGGAACCTTCCTCGCACCATACCATCCGGTGCTCTTTTATCTGCCCGACAACCCGTTCGAGTTCCTCCTTGCTCAGGTCCTTGAAGGGATATGCCCTCTTCAATATCGAATATGTCCTCTCGACCGTGATCTCGCCAAAGTCCAGTGCCATACCGCATATCTGGTTCGCGATAACGTCCAGCGAATTGACATGCGGGGATATGTCTTCCACCCTGCCGTTAAGTGCCAGCCTTGTGATCGCCATACTCTCGGCAATGTCATCCGGTCCCATTGCGATTATCGTACCCCTTGAGACCTCGTGTATCCTGTGTCCTGCGCGCCCGACCCGCTGGAGCAGGCGGGAGACCTGCCGTGGTGAACCGTACTGGATAACGTGGTCAACGTTCCCTATGTCAATGCCAAGCTCCATGGACGAGGTGCAGATAAGACCCCTGATGTCCCCGTTCTTGAACGATTCCTCTGCCTCGATGCGGGCATCCACAGACAGCGAACCGTGGTGCACGCCTATGGAAGAGCCGAGTATCTTAAATCCGGATGCCAGCGCCTCGGCACTCTGGCGCGTATTCACAAAGATCAGGGTCGAGCGGTATTTCTCCACCAGGTCACGGATGATGCGAAGATGTGAGGCGAACTCCACATCGCATACTACCTTCTTTGCGGTCTCAGTATCTGTACCTGATACTGAGGGACTTATCACATTGAACTCAAGCAGGTTCAGCATGGACACTTCCACAACAGATGCGGTGCGTTGTGGTCCGCTCAGGAAGTTTGCCACAACATCGGGATTTCCCACCGTTGCAGAGAGACCGATCCTCTGGAACTCGCCTGCAAGTTCCACGAGGCGTTCAAGCCCCACCGCAAGCTGGGTGCCCCGCTTGGATGATGCCAGTTCGTGTATCTCGTCCACGACCACATAGGTCACATATTCCAGGTTCTTCCTGAGGCGCGACCCGGTAAACATAGCCTGAAGGGTTTCAGGGGTTGTGATGAGCACATCCGGGGGATTGCGTGATTGTTTCTGGCGCTGGTACTGGGACGTGTCACCATGGCGCACCTGTACCGTGATACCAAGATACCTGCCCCACCATTCGATGCGCGAGAGCATGTCCCGGTTAAGAGCGCGCAGGGGCGTTATGTACAGTCCGGATATACCCTTTCGCTCATCCTCGGTCTTTGAGAGTATGCTGTTGAACAGGGGAAGCACTGCGGATTCGGTCTTTCCTGAACCGGTCGGGGCTATGAGGAGCGTATGTTCCCCTCTTAGGATATGCGGGAATGATTTCGTCTGGGGTTCCGTGGGAGCGGTAAAACCCTGTTTTTCAAGGGCTTCCTGTATTCTGGGATCAAATGATGCGAAAATGTTATCGAATCTCATTTCTTGCTCCTTTGCTCCTGCGTTTTTTCCCGGACTCGTTTCTCTTTCTTGTTTCCGGCATTTTCCGTATGTTTTTCAGGACCCCGAGATTTGTCCCGTCCAGAAGGTACACTTCGGCGTTGTCAAGGTCGAGTGCTTCCGATGAGAACACAGGTCCGAGCAGGTCATCATGCATGGATTCATTGAAGGCCACTCCTCCGCACAGTTCATTGAACGCAGGCATTATGAATATCCTGGGATCACAGCACATGCCGGTCTTAACCTCAACGCCAATGCTTTTAAAGTGCTCCACAACAACTTCACAGTTGAGCCTGGTCCTGATCCATGCGGGTTCGACGGTGGAATAACCGAGTTTGTCCGTGAAGCGAATTGTGGGATGGTTATGTGCCGAGATTATGTATTGCAGTGGTAGCAATTCGGGGGCTGGCCATGTGTGCCCGTGGAAGTACCCCACGCCGTCCAGTACTGCACCTCTTGAGGGATGTAGCTTGATATTCCTCCCCTGCGGCAGTAATAAATCGATCCCACCGTCATGGTTTCCGGGTAAAATATCAACTGGCGCGTATTCTGCAATGGATCCCAGAAAGTAAGGGATCTCGTCCCTCTCCTGCCAGGATATCTGGGGAACATTGTGTTTCACGTCACCAAGCAGTATTATCCTGTCAGGAGCGGACTCCCTGACGTATCCGCGGATGCGCTCAAGCCTCTGCTCCATCTGGCTCGGTATGGAAAATCCGCTCCTGTAGAGGTCCCACTCTATACCGAGATGGATGTCTGCAATGACCAGTGCCCGGATGCTGTTTGAGACTACCAGCGCGGGTTCGTTGATGATGGGGGTGATTTCGATGGCCATGTTGGTCTGATAAAAAGATGTGAACCGGATGTTTAAATGTGGCGGAGGCGAGGATTAGACTTTGTTAAAGATTGGTATTTTTACTGCAGGTTAGCAGATTTTTCAATCACTAAATTAAAGTTGCGGTTGCAGTAAAAAGAATAGTGATATGGTATGTAGAAGCTATCAAAATATTTGACAGCACTGACATTATGGCGGTCAATGACTGCTGAATGTAATTGTGGAGCGTCGGGGAGGCTCCCCCCTTATAAGACCTATAAAAACTTCAACCGCTTGAAATAATCATTTTAGCTTTTTTATCGCCTTTGCAAGTTTCCTCTTTGCATCGACATTTCCGGAAGCAGCCAAGTCTTCCAGTTCTTCCAGTTCTTCCAGTTTTTCCTTTTTATTGGCACTCTTCCTATCCTTATTTTTCTTAGACATTGCCATAGGAGATATAATCTACATTCAAATATTTAAAGGATTTCAAAATAACCCGGTTGTGGCAGGGGTATCAATACAGTATCTGCGCTCATACCTTAAATCTCAAAAGTGTCGCGATGCCCCCGAGTGCATGAAACTTTTACCGGTGATCGAACTACTTGCTAAAAACGACCACGTTTCCCTGCGGAGGTTCCACAGCCTGTCGGAGATGATTGGGGCTGTATTCTCCACTAGCGTTCTTGTCCAAAGAATTCTATCATTCCAAGGAGCATGAACGCCTTTGTGGTCAGTGCGAAAAAGAGACTATATGTTACCAAAAGAGGTACCTCAACAAACAACTTGCGTGGATCGTCGCTCCCCCAGCCCCATACTGGCCATGCATATTCAGAATATACAACATATATGACCAGATAAACCACCAGTGCCAGAATGCCCACTATAAATGAAGTCCGGGCGCGGGTCTGGATCTTACTTTTTCTTTGCGTCTTGAATGTGTTACGGCTGGAAAATGTTGATAGAATAATGAACAGGCAGATAAGCATAGTAATGACTGTGATCAACGATGGTGAGAGGTGGTTAAACACTCCATCCTCATCGAACGTTCGCAATGGGATCAATTTGAAGAATTCATTTGAAAGCGGGAACAAGATAGAGATGCCTGCCAGAATGCCCCACATATTCTGAAGAAAAGCAATGAATTCCTTCAATTCGTCCAAAAATTCCTTACCCATCCCTGACGAAGTCATTTCTGCCCCCACATTAAGGTTATATTGTTCGTTTTTCTTTATTATTCTTCTCCATTAGAATTACTCAATTATGATCTTAATATCTAAAATAAGAACGTGTGACTGATCTGAACTCAAAAAATGCATTTCGTGATCCCGATTCCCAATGCTGGCATCCAGCCATATCGCAATCACGGACCGAATTAAAAATCTGGACGTGATGGGGGATGCCCATCATCCAGCCAATGAAAAAATTCAACAGCTTGAAATAATTATTTTTTCTTTTTCATCGCCTTTGCAAGCTTCTTCTTTGCATCAGCACTTCCGGAAGCAGCCAATTTTTCAAGTCCTTCCATTTTTTCCTTTTTCTTTCCACTCTTCCGATCCTTATCTTTCTTAGACATTGCCATAGGAGATATAGTCTTAATTCTAAACTATTTAAATGATTCCAGAATAACCGGTTGTTCCAGGTTATCAATACAGTATCTGCGCTCACATCTTAAATCTCAAAAGTGCAGCTATGCCCCCGAGTGCGTGCAACTTCTTCCCGGGCTCGAACTCAGTACTGAAAACCACCACTTTTCCCTGCGCATGTTCCACAGCCTGCAGGAGGGAATCGATGCCTCCCTTTTCGCGCTCAAGCCTGAGCATCTCATCTGCTATCAGAAGCGTCTCGATGGCTCCGTAATCCAGTGCAGACCTCACGTCGGAAATACCATATGCTGCCTTGCCGTCGATGGCCATCTCCTTTAGCAGTTCTTCCATCAGGGACGATTCCCTTGCGATCCGCGACTCCTCCATGATCCTGTCCACGGCACCCCGGCGTAGCACTTCCTGGAAGCCGGACATTCCGATGGATGCGGTATCCTCCACCAGTGCCCTTGTAGCCATCTCTGGCTCCCTGACATTAAAATATTTCAGGAAATCCTCCTTGGTAAAACCCGGACCTGACACGACGATCGATTCAGATCCCGCAGCAGCATGTACCAGCTGGTCCAGTATGGTCTTGAAGAACACCTCGCGCAGCGTCCCCTCTCCTTTGCCCGACGACTGTGTGATATGAGAGTACATCTCAATGCCGTAATGGCGCACAAGCCCTATATCGGCATCCCCTTCCTCGATCGCCACGAGAACGACTTTCGGTCTTTTGGATGCAGCTTCAGCCTCGTTCACCCTTTCAAACTGGTCCTTTTTCCAGTACTTTCTGATGGAGACATTTACCCCGTCCTCGATGTTCAGGGTGTGGTAGGAGCCTGCATCCATCCCATGCTCGATGGGACCATGGACCCGCAGGCGGTTTGAGAACTTGTGGAACTCCAGCTCTTCCACCCTGATACCGAGCCTGACGTTCTTTTTCTCGACCTTTTCCGGGCGCAGTTTATCGGTTGCTGTGTCTGCCTTCCGCTTTGTGAGTGCAAAGACAAGGTCCCCTTTTTCGATGATGTATTTCAGGTGCCACAGGTCATCAAGGGTTTCCGGGGTAAGCGATATCTCGCCTTCCTTTCCTCTTAACTGTCTCTTCGTAACTCTCATGATGATACCTGCCGGGATGTTCCGTGTTGTTCTTCACGTTCCAATTCTCGTTAATCCCTTATTCGTCCCTTATTCTTCCCCTGTTTACTTCCTGATATCTGATTCACCCGGCGGCAGCATCCTGGCGATCTGGTCCGGGGATGCTACCTGTTTGGTGAACTGCACGTCCTTTAATTCATCCACATAGATGCGGTATATCTTTTTCGACAGGTCGTTCTGGTTGAACTTCCCGGGCATTACCTCGATCACATTACTGGCATGTTTTTTGACCGCAGATACGGGACCGCCGATCACACGCGTCTCCCCTTTAAGTTCGAGACCTATCGCAATTCCGAGCTGCACATCCCTGTAATAGTTACGGTCACCACGGATGATGAAAGCACCTTTTCTCACATACTCACCGGATTCGGGTGTCTTTGAGACCTGATCGGGTCTTATCCAGTAGCAATCGCCGCTGAACTGTCCTGCTTTCCAGATGCTTGAGTAGGAGACCACGAACTCGGCAGCTTCCTGAAGTGTGGTCTCAGGAACTTCCTTACCCTCCGTCTTGATCACTGTCATTGGGGCACCGGGTACATGTGTGTGGAACACGATATCGCGTTTTTCCATGTACTTCTTGACGATGTCCTCGTTGGTGTCGGCATCCCTGCCGCCCACCACAAGGAACCCGTCGGATGAGACGAACCACCTGAAACGGTCGTACCAGTGCGCCTTGCGTACTGCCTTGCGTTTTTTGGGTGCAGCTTTCTGCTTTTTCTGCATTGCGGATTTTGTGTTCTCGATGGCACGCAGTGCGCCATCACGCTTTTTAATGAGCTTTTTCGCCTTTTCGTAATAGACCTGTGCATTCTGCGGGACAGTCTTTCGGACATCGATTGTCGCAGTTGTATCATCCAGGTCAACAACAACATTGCCGGCTGCAGAATCGATACTCACTATGGATCTTGCGGCAGGCATGGTATCCTTTGCCTTTTTTAAGATCGACCTGATCTCGTCCCATGAGTAACCTTTGTTGCGGGCACCGGTCAGGACTTCTAATATCTCTTCCAATGTCTGGTAGTTCGCATATACTTTTTCTGCAATTGCCGTGTATTTTTCAGTATCCTTTTCGAATTTCTGGATTGCGTCCTCTTGCTGCTGCAACCGTCTCTCGAGAATCCCGCCCTTTTCCTTCTTTACGATCTCTACCTGTTCTGTTACAAGTTCTGCTGCCTTTTTCCCGAAGAACTCGTCCAGTGCGATGTTAAATGATTCGAAATATTCTTTTTCAAGATCACTGTATTGTCCGAGCTCAAAGGACACCGCATCAATGGGTTCCGGTTCGCCGTTGCCTTTTATGTCCTTTTTGACGATGTGCGGCTTGAACTCCCCTGATATGAGAGGCGAGAACACGTCTTTTAGTGCCCCTGCGATGGCGGGGATGTCACTGTCTGTTACTTCCTTTGCAGACCTGTTCTTTTCTATCCCGCCACGCAGGCAGACCTCTTCAGCCAGCACTCCTCCGAGGTTGAAGCGTGTTGCGATGGTTCGTACGATATTGGCATCCGAGGTTGCGAACGCGTCCTTAAGGTCGCCTTCGGTTGCATCCATGGGACTGAGCTGAGCCTGCGGATATTCGTATATCTCGCCGCTTCGGACCCTGCGACCCTTGAAGGTGACGGGGTTCATTGGAAGGATGATCTTGCGTTCATTGTCAAGAAGTACGACGTTACCCCTGGAAAAAAGTTCTGCAACCAGCACGGTTTCCACACCGCCCCGTATGACCCCGAACTCTATGATCCTGTCAAAGTCGTACTGTTTGACGGATGTAATCCGCCCGGCGAGTATGTGCTTCCTGAGTAGCATGGGGAACGACTGCGGATTCTTCGGGCTCGGACGGGGATACTTGCTCAAATGCGCCCGTTTTCCAGCCTCTATGACCAGACTGTGCCTGCCCCTCCCAAAGAGGAAGAGTCCTATCCTGATCTCTTCGGGCGCAGGCTGGTATATCTTACCGATCTTTGCATCGATCAGAGAGTTCGGACCTGCGACCAGTTCGGATACAAGGGCTGCCACATCGGCACTTGTCATCTCCTGTTTCATAGGGGGTATAATGTTTGAGGTGGGTATAAAGGTTTATGCATCCGGTGTATTGTGAATATTGATTACCGAATCCATCGAAAATATTAGTTGCGTTTCTGTAACTGTTGTTTGAAATGGTCGTGGCGCTGGTTCAGGGGCGGGAAAAGAGGGAATGGTTTATGATATCTCCTCATAAAAAATTAAGATATATAATATCACAAAGTTTTAATAGTATTTCAACATGGAAAAATAAAAAGAGAAGCATTAGTATAGATATGCATGTTCTTTGGTACTGATAAATTAATACCAATTTTGAGCTATAATTATAAAACTCTTCAACCAGAATGTTCCAATACTCCAAAAACATAAAGGCGGTAGTTCAGCATGGCAATTCTTACAGATAACGAAATCCGGGACATAAACAATTATCTTCAATCAGGAAAACCTCTGCCTGATAAGTACAGGTTCCTGCTATTTGAAGATAAACGGGAAGTTGAATTGGTCTGGAATGGTAAGACCAATGAGGTTTGTAATATTGTCATGCCTTTCCAGACAATTGAACTGGTTGATGAGCCTCGTGTTGAATCTGATGTTAAACTGCAAAAATCCCTTTTTGATTTTGGTCTGGATGGCAGGGGCAGGCAATTATCCGGCTGGACAAATAAACTGATCTGGGGAGATAATAAACTCATTCTTTCAAGCCTTAAAAACGGTCCTATGAGAGAAGAAATCGAGAAGCAGGGCGGTATAAAACTGATTTATATCGACCCGCCGTTTGATGTGGGCGCTGATTTTTCCATGAGGATAGAGGTTGGCAATGAAGAATTTACAAAAGAAGCCAACATTTTAGAAGAACTGGCTTACAGGGATACATGGGGAAAGGGTGCTGATAGTTTTATTGCCATGATTTATGAGAGGCTTTCATTGATGCGGGATTTGCTGGCAGATGATGGGAGTATTTATGTTCATTGTGACTGGCGGGTGAGTGGATAGAGGCCATCAAATTAGATTTTTGACTTAAAAACCTATTCTATTTTTCAGTAACCTCGTTACGTTTTTTTTTGGGGGGGGGCGGT
>JAFGQV010000058.1 GCA_016935475.1 Methanosarcinaceae archaeon | reverse complement strand
TGTGCTCTGTGATCTCCGTGGTTTATTGCTCATAACTTGTTGGAATTTGCAGTTAATTAATCAGTATTGATTGGTTTTTCACTATAAGTGGTTAAGTGGGGACAGTATCCAGACGAAGCCTGACAGACCTACAACCACATCGACCCGGAGACTGACAGGATGAACTTTTAAACTGTGTGAATAAGTTTGAATTTTTTCTGTTTTGTAAATCTGCTTTTTTTGATTAGCCTTCAAGAAATAGCCTCTGCTCATCATAACCGATATCTTCCAGTCATTAATGAAGGAAAAGTCTCTTGAAAAGTCAACCCCAATAAGAAAACTGTTGTCTGAAGGGTTTTAGCACCGGAAGGAACCAAGGACGTTTAAGTTCCTCGAAGAAGGAAAAGTGACTTCTTAAAAAAATGCGGAACTTGGTGGTATCGAAGGTGAACCAACAGTCGCTTTCCAGACTGCTTTTCTGTACTTGTTTATAATGATCAATATTAACTCCAACGTCTCGGCTTCCCCCATATCATCTTGTCAAGGAAAGCCACAGCACGATTGCGAGTATAGACACAATAATTACCAGCTTCCATGTGAACTCGGCAGGTTGCTTCCCATCAACCCATACATCACTTTCGTTTCCATAGGTATAGAGCGAGTAGTCATTGCCTTTGTACTCATACTTTACAGCTTTGACGGGCACATCTTTCACCACACATTTCATCCGGACAGGCAAAAACTCTTCCTGCAATCTTTTGTTCGCATCCACTGGGTTGGGGAGGTTTTTAAAGTAGTCATCGATGAGGTTTTGAAGGATATTGGGGTTTATCAGTTGTCCGGCAACCTTTTCTTCTACTT
Organism: Methanosarcinaceae archaeon; assembly: GCA_016935475.1. Classification (GTDB taxonomy): domain Archaea; phylum Halobacteriota; class Methanosarcinia; order Methanosarcinales; family Methanosarcinaceae; genus JAFGQV01. Next base: position 4,503 of record JAFGQV010000058.1, on the reverse strand, counting down.
CACGCTTTAGCTCTGAATGCATATCAAGCATTAGACGGTTGAATTCATCGGGTTCAAAGCCATCAATTGCCTCAGCAATCACCCGTTTTTCAAACTCGCTTGTATTCTTGAAAATAACATTGCCAGAAGATCCCATGAGAACAGATTCTGGCAATGCTCCAGAGTAATCTTTAGTCTTTTTATGGTCAAATTTGTAGGTGGTTTTAACCCGAAGAACTTTCAGCAACTCACCGAACCCGTCGCACTCAGGACAATCTTGTTTGCCATCGCCGCAACTACAGACATGTTCGGTATACTTGTCAGCTGATTTGCTATAAGTAGTCCAGCGTATCTTCCCACCACATCTTTGGCATTTTATCCTCCCACTGCCGCGGCACTGATGGCATTTAAAAATATGTCCCAGTGAGATATTGAATTTCTCGCCATTCACAGATGCGAAGCCATCGGGGAAATTGGTCTCATAAGCCCATAGTGTTCCAGCCGATTCATCCTTCATTGTATGACCTTCATATGTGCTTCCGTCATAGGGAATGGTGCCCAGAACTGCTGTTCTTAGACCCATATATACTCCCATCGAAAGTATCTTGGCACCCTCCTCGGTCACTTGCTTGATCGTAGCCTTTGATCCGAGATTCGATGGAAGTAGGGGTTTAGAAAAAGATCCACTCCACCTGTTCATTGCTTCGATAATGCTTTGATCACTCTGAATTCCCTGGTGGATGGCACCAGTTTCTTGTATCATTATTTGTTCAGAATTCACATTATTTACCTCTTTTCAACAAAATATTCTCAATAATTTTGTTTTAAAAGAATTTGTCCCCACTCCTTTTTAGCATTCCTTAGCATGCTCTCAATCCTCTGATTCCCGGGTTCGAGGGCAATCGCCTTCTTTAATAAGGAAATTGCCGGGGGATAGTTGCCAGCTCTTATCAATTTTGTCGCCTTTTGAATCAGAAGATTTTCATCCAGAGCCTTGACAGTGCTTCCACTGCTTCTCCCCACCTCTTTCTCCTCATAATCAGCTTTGAACTCGGTACGCTGAACAATACTATCCTTGATGTTTATCGAAGAAGTACCCTCCCCTCCCGCAAAAGTCGTCCTCTGAACCACAGAATCAATGATATTGATGACCTGCTCCTTCCTGATCACCCCTATCTCTCTCGCGGAATGCACAGTATCAACCACATGCCGAAGGTCCGCAACAGTCTCGTTCAAAAACCCGTTCAACCCATGAGGCTTATCAGATACCGCCCTTAGCAGCACCTGAGTCAGCCTGTCATCCTTCTTGATAAGGGCTGTCAACAGGTAGTATGCCTTTTCGCCTATGGATTCACTGGCAAGATAAAGCATTCTACCGCCATTTATCGAAAAATTATCCACTTTATAATACCTGCTATTGCAGGTCTGCTCAAGAAACGCTGTGATCTGCCCGGTATCTACGCCCTCAAAATTCAGTCCTGTTTCTGCATGATGACCAGAACCTGAAAGTGTCAGGAACTCGGATCTTTGCATCTTCTTGCCCTTTAGGAAAGGGCACACGCAGTGCACTTCCTTGGGAAGCATATCAATCCTCTGACGCTCCCACTTAGCATCACGATAGGAAATAAGAGCTTCGATATTGACCTTATGGGCGCATCCCAACGGTTTTAATACAAACTCTACAGTGCGGCTGCCAGAAGGCGGGATGTTTCCAACTTTCTGCATTCTGTTCCCTTCAATATTGAACAGGGATTCCATATAATCGAGAACTACCTCAACATCCGAAATGGATAGTTCACTGGTGTTGGTTATCCTGATACCAAACCTGATATTATTGTCAGGGAGGAGCTCATACCCACGTTTTATTTCGAGGTCAGGCATTTTTTAGTTCACCACTGACATAACCAATAGACAATTCATTTAATAAATTTACCTATTTTGAAAAGTAATTCTGAGGATGACGTGGATACTATATTCAGTTTAATGTCATACTTACACCTGAATGTAAGTAATCTGTCAATTTCATTAAAATGATGCTTGATTTTGAGCATCTTTAAAATGCTCTGGATTTGAGCGAAGCGAAATCCAGGGTCATTGACGCTTGAACATACATATCTTCAAGAAAACTATATCAAGTATGCAATGTATACATATAATACATGACAGAAATAACGATTTCAGCAAGGATTCCTGAAGATGTTTCTAAAGAACTTGAGGCTTTTATGAAAGAAGAGTCTCTTGAAAAATCAACTTCAATAAGAAAACTGTTGGCTGAAGGATTGCAGCACTGGAAAGAACAAAGAGCACTTAAGTTACTCGAAGAAGGAAAAGTGACTTTTTTAAAAGCTGCGGAAATGTCAGAAATCTCTGTGTGGGATCTTGCTGATATTGTTCGTGAAAAAGGAATAGTCTGGATCAGGTCTGAAAAATACATCTCCAGAGACATTGAAAAGGCGTTAGGATGAAACCGTTTATTTTTGATGCCACGCCCTTGATCTATCTGGGGAAAATAAACGTCATTCAAAAAATAACGCATTTTTCCCAGGAAAAATACATACCGGAATCGGTCTATGAAGAGGTTGTGGTGGAGGGGAAAAAGTGCGGAAATCCAGAAGTATTTCAGATTGAAAACATAATCGAGACGGGAACAATCAAAATCAGGACACCTGCTGATAATCGATACGTCGATCACCTGAAAGGAAACCCCAGAATTCATAAAGGTGATGCTGATGTGCTTGCTCTGGCTTATGAATTAGAAGGTATTGCTTTACTGGATGATGAGGAAGCAAGGGGAATGGCAGAGGTAGAAGGAATAGAACATCATGGAACGATCTATCTGCTTCTCAGTATGATGAAAATGGGGCTGCTTACAGAAGAAGAAACTCTTGATGGTCTGAATGAGATGATACGTAAAGGCTGGCGATGTTCAACAGAATTGTATGCAGGAATATTAAAAGCCATCATGCAATGCAATGACAGCTAATGCAAGTTATATCGAGTTGTTTCTCACTTAAGGATCTCATCAAGCAGCGTGATATTATCAAGCATGAGTGAACAGCTCCATCCAAGGGGTATGGCCCATGCAGGCTGTCCTGTGAACCGGTCCACCTGTTCCGGGATCAGTCCAGCTGTTGTTGACCCCTTAAGCGCCCATTTTATGTATTCAGAAGCCCGGTCGATCAATTGCTGTTGCTCGATCTTTGATCCTTTTTCATCCTTAAGGGTCCTGGCAAGCATGAGGAGTGCCTTTGATAACCACAGTGTCGTCACGATCCAGGGATTGCCGCCGATGTATTTATCGTTCTCATACCGCATGATCCCGAAATGGTTATTAACTGAAACTCTGAGCTTCTCATCGATCTCATCGATGAGCGAGTGGATCATTGCTCTTTCGTTACGATCAGATGGTGAGAGCAGATTGAAAGGAACAAATGTCCCGAGTATGCTCGCATCCAGCGTGGGGTCCAGTTTATTATCAATTATCCCCTTTGCAAAATACCCCTCGCTCAACCAGAGCTTCTCTTTTGTCTTCATTTTCACAAGCTCGGCACGCTCAAGCCAGCGTCTGGCAAGTCCTGATTCCTCATGATCTTCTGCAAGATGTGCAGCAGCGACCAGCCCGCCATACACAGACGCGTTTGTATAGCTAAAAACACCATAATACGTTTCCCACAATCCCATGCACGGTTCATGGAGACCGGTCATGCACCGTTTCATCAGGTACTCGGCGCCCCGCAGGACCGAAACCCATACATCGTCCCGAAAATCCGCTTTCTTAAGCCCTTCAAGTTTGCGGTAGTATAGGTCAAATGCATAAAGCGTTGAACCAGTCTCATCGATCTGGGTGGAGTAATCGAAATTACCCCACGAGGGTGCCGTATTCCCATCAAGCCAGTATCGCTGGAACCATGAACCATCTGTGAGCTGGGTCATCCTGCACCATTTGAAAAACTTGTCACAATACTCCGGATACCCTGCATTCAGCAGGGAGATCACCACCTCTGCACCGTCCCTGTTCCAGCAGAACCCATATCCTCCGCACAGCTCAAAGTTAGAATCAAACTCCGGGGCAGCAACAAACGAACCATGTTTCGGATCGTTCAGCAGGTTCAATGTGAGCAGTGAACGGTTATAAGCATCGAATAGTTCCTGGCGAAATTGGTTCTGACCCTCAAGTCCGGATAGGGTCAAAACATTTTTTTTAGAAAGCCACATGCTCCAGTACTCGTGTGTCCTGTCAAAAACATAATCAACCGGCAGTATCGCAAGTTCGCGCATTCTTTTGTACAATCGTGTTCTCTTCTGGGCTGCACAGAGAAATATCGTAATTTCAACTGGAGTATCATCTTTAATATCAAGGTCCCAGCCGACTGCAGTGTTAAGTTTGCCAATGTCCTCCCGGTTTTTCTGCAGTTTTCCGTCTTCCATGTCGTATTTGGCATTGGTCCACCATATGGCGTCTATTGCCTTGCCAACCTGCCAATCTTCAAAATCAGGTACACCTTTAATACCGATATAATAATC
>JAFGQV010000057.1 GCA_016935475.1 Methanosarcinaceae archaeon | reverse complement strand
TGTGCTCTGTGATCTCCGTGGTTTATTGCTCATAACTTGTTGGAATTTGCAGTTAATTAATCAGTATTGATTGGTTTTTCACTATAATATTATGCATTTGTAGTATGCATTTGGTGTTACTTTGTTTTAAGTGTTTTTCATGTGTGCGGATAATTGCTGAGCTTCTTATTCTCCCTTAAAATGAGCAGACCGCTGACACTGAAAGCAAGAAAATCCGAAACCGGGAATGCCATCCAGACGCCATTCAGGGAATAAAAGCGGGGAAGGATGAGTAGAAGAGGGATCAGGAAGAGGATCGTTCTTGCAATTGAGAGGACAAATGACTGTCGCGCTCTTCCGAGAGCCTGGAAGATGGTTGCTCCGATCACATTGACACCTATCAGTGGAATTCCGAGGACAAAGATATGAATTGCAGATACGCCCACATTCAGCAATTCCGGGTCAGAACTGAAGATCGATAAGAGCATTTCCGGGAACAGGTACATGACCATGGAACCGGCAAGTCCGATGGCTGTTGTCGTTACAATTGCTAATTTTACGGATTCAATGACCCTCCCGAATTTTGCTGCCCCATAGTTGTATCCCACGACCGGCTGAAGTCCAAAGGAGACGCCAAGGATCGGCATGAAAACAAAGGAGAACAGCCTTATCATGAGACCGTAGACAGCTATGGCAACATCCCCGCCATGCAGAGCAAGTACGACGTTCACGAGCAGCATTGATAAACTGCTTGATGCCTGAAGTACGAAAGGACCGATCCCGATGGCAAGAATCTCTTTTATGATCCCGTTATCGAGCTTTAGCATTCCATAACTGAGTGGAACCGAACCTTTTCCTTTTGTGAAATAGTCCAGTACAAGAACTGCACTCAGAGCCTGGGATATTACGGTTGCGATGGCGGCTCCCCGAACCCCCATATCAAGACCGAAGATAAAAATGGGATCGAGCAGGATATTCATGACTGCACCTATCAACATGACGTTCATGGCAAAACGGGCATTGCCCTCAGCCCGGATGATGTTCTGGAAAGACATGCTGAAGATGGTAAAAATGGCTCCGGCTATTATGACCTGCAAGTATTCATTTGCATAGGGCATGATCCCGGGGGTGGCACCAAAGAGTTCAAGGGCTGGCTCAATGTCGAAAAGGCAGAATAATCCGGATAGAACACCGAGGATCATACTCAGGGTAAATATATTCCCGAGGGCTTTTTTTGCCCTGTGGAGATCTTTTGCACCCAGTGCACGCGAGATGATGGACGCTCCCCCGGTCCCGAGGGTAAGGGTGATGGCCATGATGAACAACTGGATGGGGAATGCGATGGTCAAACCGCCTATTGCCTGGACAGCAAGGTCTCCATAAGCAATTCCTACAAAGAATGTGTCCACAACATTGTAAAGAGCCTGGACCAGCAGACCGACGATGGCAGGGGCTGATAGTTTGAGCAAAAGCTTTTTTACGCTTTCCTCACCCAAAAAATCGCTTTTCCTGTACATCTGTTATCACCTGTTTTTTAAAATGCCATGAGTGGTTACTCAAATCCCGGTCAGCCAGAACCCGCAGGTTTCAGGCTCCCCTGCCAGATATCCCTCTGCCTGATGACGTGTTATTCAACTTCCAGCCTCTAAATCCATAATGAGAAAAGATTCACATGTGACATATCGGTTTTGTATCAACAGGTAATGTCAGTATTTAGCAGTTACGCACAAAGATGAATGTGTGGAAGTGGAGCGGAAAGACGAACCGATCTTTGTGGAATTAGAACATTCGAAAGGTAAAATTTGATGATAGAATGCGTAATTTGTGGACGGATATGCGGCAAAACGGTAGAATCGACAAACATATTGTATAAAATTAAAATTAACAAAGTTTATTAACTACAGAAATAAATAAAAAATTATGAAAAGAAAAATAGTAATCCTTGCAAATTCTAGAATGCATCGCGCTCGTTGTATAGCTGGAAAAGATATTGCTAATTGTGAATGGATTAGGTTAAAAAACATTAATGGGGGGCACTGCAATGAAGGGTTCCAAATGTTTGATTTAAGAAGATTAATTGGAAATCCTAAAGGGCCTGAGCCACTAGACATTTTAGAAATGTCTTTTGATAAAAAATGTCCATTGCCATATCAACCTGAAAACATGTATATTGACTGGGAAGGCAAGTGGTCCAAAATCGATGTCTATCCAAAAAATAATCTTAGCAATCTTCTGGATGACAAAGAATGTGAGCGTTTAGGAGATAAATTAATTTACATGGATAGGATTTCAGAAACGTTTGTCAATAGTCATGGAACGTCGTCATCGTTATTTTTTTTACACCTTACAGAAAAGAATAAACCAAAAATAAGTTATAAATATTATAATGAAATCTGTAAACCAAGACTCGAATTTGATTTTAAATATACACATTATTATTTAGCAATTACAGACGATTATTCATACCCTTCAATTAAATTTGTTGATATGAAATTTCCTAATGAAAAAAAACTAAAGGATGTATATATAACTTTAGGTTTGGGTGAACCTTATAATGGTTTTCATTATATATTAGTTGTCAGCATTATTGAAATTGATAAATCTCACAGCTAGGTGGAATTTTGACATTGCAAATAAACAGAATGACTTGTTATACGATAGGTCATTCAAATCATACGATTAGTAATTTCATAAGATTACTACAAATGCATGGAGTAGATTGCGTTATCGATGTTAGAAGTATACCATATAGCAAATATACACCAGAATTCAATAAAAACAATTTATACAAAAAATTGGATTTTCAAAAAATATGCTACCGATATCTTGGCAATAAATTGGGTGGTCGATACAGCAATCCAAATCTTTTTTCAGCGGAAGGATTTGTAGACTATAAAAAAGTCCGCCAAAGAGCAGAATTCAAAGAAGGCATCCAAGAAATAATCAAACTAATTCAAAAAGGAAGAAGAGTAACTTTAATGTGCATGGAAAAAGAACCTTTTGATTGCCATAGATTTGTTCTTATTTCATATAGTTTAACCAATGATGGAATAAACGTTGAACATATATTAGAAAATGGAGAACTTATTTCAAATAAGGATTTAGAGAATAGGCTATTCAAAATGTATGGTCAAAAAAAGTTATTTGATGCTTATGGTGATTCTAAAGAAAATGAACTAGAAAAGTACTATGAAAAAAGAAATTGGGATATAGGATATTCAATCCATAAAGAGACTCAACTATGAAATTATTTACAATTGGATTTACAAAAAAATCTGCAAAAACTTTTTTTGAGATTCTTATCAAAAATAAAGTAAAAACTGTCATTGATATCAGACTAAATAATAAATCCCAACTGGCAGGTTTTACAAAAGCAGATGATTTAACTTATTTTTTGGATGAAATTGCAGGAATTAACTATGTTCATATGTCTAATTTAGCTCCATCAAAAGAGTTATTACAAGGTTACAAAAATAACAAAATAAGTTGGACAGATTATCAAGACGAATATCTAAAAATGATAATGGATCGAAATATCTTAGAGAAATTAAACCAGCACATTTTAGAAAATTCGTGTCTATTATGTAGTGAGCCAACACCTGAAAATTGTCACCGAAGAATCTTAGCAGAATATCTTGCTGAAAATTTGGGTAACATTGATATAATTCATTTATAACAAAAAATCTATCATCTATCGAAACTAATATTTGTACACTTTTTTCACGTTAAATATCCAAAAAAATGCGGCTGCCGGGATTCGAACCCGAGTTATAGGCTTGGGAAGCCAATGTCATACCACTAAACTACAGCCGCACACGGACAACTTTTGAATACTAATTACCTATGAGATTATAGCCTTTATGGTATGGACGAAAACATGACGGGGATGGGAGGGATTACTTGTTCTCGTACTTCTTGATGATCTCATCGAAGGCGTCCAGCACAACTGATAGTTCCTCACGTCCCACGCCAAAGGTGCTCAGCTTGAAATACTTCGTAAGACCTGCCTTGATACCGTGGATGTTCCGGGCTTTCATCTCCCTGTACAGGAAATACCGACCCTTCTTCACCCTCTGCGATATCTCGTAGAGCACCGGAGCCTCAAAGAACATCAGGTCGTGGTTGTGCGGGCGGTCTCCCATCTGGATAAGCCCCATACCTTCCAGCTTTTCCGAGAACCACCTGGCATCTGCGACCTCAGAGTCCCAGTTGCGGGTTCTTTTGACAACCTCCGGGAACGATGCGATCATGGTCATCACAGTCGCGCCCCGTGCAGTGCATCCCAGCATCTCGATCTCCTTTGTCTTATGGGTCAGCGATTTTTTAAACACGATATCAGCATAGTCGCTGCTCACGCCAAGGACACCCACCGGACCCGATGAAGCCATGGACTTGTGCCCGCTCCCCACAATGAAATCAGCACCCATGTCCTTTGCATTGATTGGCATCCTTCCAACTGCATAGGCACCGTTCACCAGCAGGGGAACATCGTACCCATGACAGATGGACGCCACCTTCCTCACATCCGCAAGGTTCCCGTAATTACCGTCAGGGTACGTCAGCAGTGCAAGTGCCGGCGGTTTCCCGCTCTCCTTTATCACTTCCTCGATAGCTGTACCGTAGCCCTCAGGCGCTGTCCTGTAATCAGGTCGTCCGGAATTCGGGACAGTCCTGACATTGAGCCGGGCACGCTGGGCACCCACGAATGAAGTATAGTGCGCCACCTCATCAAGCACCACAAAATCGCCTTCCTGGGTCATGGAATGCATCACAGCGAACTTGGATTCCCGCGCACCGTTGGTTATACGGACCTCATCGACCCCAAGGAACTCCGGCAGTGCCTTGTGCACAAAATCATAGATAGGCGGCGTCTTGATCATATCAAGTTGACCGTCGCAGAAATCACATATGGAATATCCGTCACCCCACTGGACAAGAGCACGGCGCGCCTCCTCTGTAAGGATCCCGCCCCTCTGGAGCGGATCAATATTGATCGCATTCAGTGGTCCACGTTCGATATACCCGAATTTCTGAAGTGATGCATCATCAAGTGTCATTGTACTACCTCTCAATATGGTGGAATATGGCTCTGGCTATATATGTTAACATATTTTTTATGCATTGCCCCGGAAAAATAGAAGATGGCATGGGTCTGCAAAACCCGGACCCTGCCTTAACAATATCAGTTTTCAGCAACGTATGGTTCAGACATCCACTGCCTTGCTAAATGCCGTGATGAACTCATCACACTGCGAAACAAGTGCGGATGCCGCATCCTTAACAACAATAATAGGGTCAGTACCGTCTGTCATTACGAACAGGACAGGCTCACTTATTGTTACGTGCTTCATATCATAAGATGCTGTATGAACCCGCTCATCCTCAAGAAGAATTGATTTCAGCATATTAAGAAGAGTATGGCTCTCCCCTATGATCTCGAGGTGCATATCACTATCGGTCTTATCCAGGATTTTCAGTTCCATTGGGTCTCACCTGCAAATATTATATTTAGTATTACCTCAAACAATTCCGGTCCCGTAGTCAGAAGACATCTTACGGGTCTCTTTTCTACCGCATGATGGACATTTCAGATTGTTGTTTTCTTTGACCAGAACTGCTTTGCAATTCGAACAGACCGCCTTCATGACCCCTAACGAGTCATCAGATGTAGTAAGCCGCATATTCTGGGTGTTTATGACCCTCGCCTTCACAATATCAAAAAGTGCAAATTCCCTTGAGATGTCTTTAACGTATGCGTTCTTCACATTGGAAACATGTATTGCAGCTGCACCGTACTTCTGCATCTCGCGTTCGCCTGCTCCTTTAATTGCTGCAAGTTCCACAAGAGCCATTGATTCACGAACATTTACGATCGCACCAACAACGATGTCACCTTCTTTTATAACAGGTGGTACGCTTGTCGTTGGGACCACAGATACGACACGTGCTTTCCTGTCCACGGAAACTTTTCCAGTAGCTGTTGAATATATCTCTCCGCTACTCAGGTATGTCCCGGGACCTGGTGCAAACTCCTCTGTTGTACCCACAAAATCGCCCGGCAATACGAAAATTTCCTCATCCTGTATTTGGGATTCTTCTGGCCGTGCTGATACTTTTGTTCCTTCTGACACTTTCTTTTCCTCGCCTGCCTCTGCCTTCTCTGGCACAGCTTCCTCTGCGACTTCGGTTATTTCCTCTTCCATTTCGGCAACATCATCTTCTGATACCGTTTCTTTCGAGTCCTCAAAATCAGCTGCTTTTATATTCCTTCGCGAGGTTTTCTTTTTGTTTCTTATCCTAATGATGATCCCTCTTATAAATTATCAATATGAGTCTTTTAATAGTTATATTATCGCATAATTCTGTAAATTTCCACTTCGACTCGTTCTACATCTTTTTTATGGAATTTAAATGTTCGTTTTATTGGGAACACTGTTGTGTACCATTCTGTAATAACCGCAGGAGTGATGAACTTCCGGATGAAATCATGGCTTCCGCAATTATGAATGGAATATATGACATCACTCACCTTCAATGCCGTTAAGAGAAATGGTCGATCGCTCCCTTTTACCTGTGCCCCGAACGGCGGGTTCATGATAACGGTATTTGCATGCCCGCTTACATCCCTTATATCAGAGGGAACGAACTCAACATCAACGCCAAGTTTCTCCGCATTTTTCTCTGCGATCTTCAAAGCCTCTGCATCTGAATCAAAACCAACTACCCTGTCCGCACCAAGAAGTTTTGCACCGATCGCCAGTATTCCTGTCCCGCACCCGAGGTCATAAACGGTATCCATGATGTCCCCTTTCATATACGCATAATGCAACACTTCCGCAGCAAGCACCGCGGGGGTTGCATACTGCTCAAGAGCCGCATTCGGAGAAACAAAACCTTCAACCCGCTCAAGCACCATCTCCAGTTTTCGCTGTTTCATGGTATAAGCCTACTCACCTGTTATCTCATCAAACAGGAGGTCTTCCCACCTGCAATCCCCCAGCACTATCCTGAACTCCTGGGGCGTGAGCACTGGGGCATAAAACCTGCCGACCTCGTCTATCGCCAGTCGAGGGCATGCCGTGCTTACGAACGCATCCACCTTGAACTGTAGCAGTTGCTCAGGGGTTATCAGGTCCATTGACAATATATGTGCTTCTTTTCCATGGCTTTTTGCAAGTTCCTTTAAAGAAAATGCAAGGTCCATGCGGTTTTGACCGTTCTTCGTTGAGACCACTAACCCAAAAACCGATGCATCGAGGGATTTTGCGATCACTGCACTGCGCTGCCTCAATATCCTGGACTGGTCCACCTCACGCACCTCATTCATAAAAGGGTCCGCGATCAACACACGCTTTTTGGTTGCAAGGAACACACCAAGTGGATGGAACTCGCCGCTTCCGATATACAGATACTCGTCGCATTCTTCTGCACGGGCGGCTGAGAAATTGCAGCCCAGCACCTGCCCAGGATATGCGATCTTGCTATCACCTTTACCGATTGCACATTCCTTACCGTTCGATTCCAGAACCTCGCATGCATCAGCCAGCTTATGCACATGCTGGACAGTTGTGATCAAACCTATACGCTGACCCTGCAGTTTGAGAAGTGCCTTTTTGGTCACTGCAACCACATCCACATCCGAGCGGACATCAATAAAACAAACCTTTTCCGATAATTTCGTATCATCAAGTTCTGCATGCCCGAAATGGAACAATATATCTACATTACTGATAAGAGCAGAATCAAGGTCACAGGCACCAAAACACGGATTCCCGGATATTACGGTCTTTGCAACGGTCGATTCCTCTATAATTAAAGCGATCTTTGAAGCGCGCCTTTTAAAACCCTCAGGGAACTGGAGCCCCACGACCTCTGCACCGCATCGGTTGATCTTGTCGATTATATAATCTATCTGGAAATCGAAGACTTCACCGCTGCTCACCAGCTACCTCCTCGATCACAACACCGTCTTTATTCACATCGATCTTAACAAGCGTTGTGACATCAATACCCATTTCCTTGATTCTCAACGAACCGTCCCCCCTTTCGATCACAACAACCACATCGCACACTATGGCACCGATATCCTGAAGAGCACCGATAAGGGATCTCAACGTGCCTCCGGTGCTTATCACATCATCCACGATAAGGACACGGTCACCTTCAACAATTCCGTTGATGTACAGCTCACCTTTCGAATACCCAGTACTCTGGGACAACACGACCTCACCTTCAAGCTCATACTTCCTTTTCCGTACAATGGAAAACGGAATACCGGTCTTTAATGACAGTGCAGTTGCCACCGGAATCCCCATTGCCTCTATTGTAAGTATGCGGTCCACGTTCGTATCTGCGATCGTCAGGATATAATCGGAAACTTCCTTGATCAGCTCAGGGGTGACCGTGGGAACACCGTCAGATATCGGGTGTATGAAATAGTAATAATCCCCTCGCTTGATGATTGGGGCGTTTGTTAGTGATTCTTTTAGTCGTTCAAGCATGATATTAGGCTCTTTTTTTGTTTGCTAATCTAGCAGATATATTTGTTTTTTTATAAAAGGTAGACCGTCATGTTTTTCTACAATTGGATAAACGCTTTATTGTGGAGTAAACGGGGGCAATACATGAATAAGACTGCACAGGTGTTAGAGGGTATACCGGATAATTTACAAAACTATCATGGAATTCAAGCAACTGCAATTATTGACCGGAATGGTTTTTTGCTATCTTCTTCTGTGCCAGAAACCAATGCTCAAGCATTTGGCGCACTGTCTGCCCTGATTTTCAGGGCTGCTGAAATGGCTGCCTGTGCCAGTGGGATCGGTGGAATAAAACGGGTTATCATAGAGTCGAAACACGATACACTGATAACAGACAACACAGAAACGCACATGTCATTGGCGATCTTCCCAAAACACAGCACAGGTTTAGGTTTAGACAGCACATTTGATGGGACCAGCAAATAATGCAGAACATCTCAAGATGACAACTGGTATTTCATTCAGAGACGATTGTTTTTGCTGCATATCCTGCCGTATCGTCCCGTTCTTCCTTTATGGCATTATACAGTGCCTCTTTGCTCAGTGAAACCGGATGATAGTACCTGCCATTACACTTATGGGATACTTCAACTGCAAGCTTTGAACCGGTATTACTGATATCCACAACCAGCGCATTTATTTTTGAATTGGAGACGCGGCTGCATACCTGCATGATCTCACGCTTAATGTTGCCGCCAATACTTAAGGGCACATTTGCAGTGCCATCTGTCACGAGGACCATTATCGGTACAGCAGATGGCTCTTTTTTGAGTTCCCGCAAAAGAACGTCAAGACTGACCAGCAATCCTGAAGCCATGGGAGTCGTCCCGCCAAAAGGAACATTTTCAAGATACCGTTTGGCAGCCTCAACAGATGATGTAAAAGGAAGTACCAGTTCTGCTGACCTCCCGCTATATGTTATCAGGGAAACGCGGTCTCGCCGCTGGTATGCATCCTTTAGCAGTGCCAGTACCACGCCAGTGGTTATTCGGATCTTGTCCTGCTCATCCATGGAACCGGAAGTGTCGAATACTATATTGATAAGAGTGGAAACTCGCCGGCGCCTGATCTTCTCCCGCAGGTCGCCCTTTTTTATGGTAATTTGCCCGTCCTTTGCGTGGTGCGCTGCAGCACGCACCGTAGGAGCAATTGCAATATCGGTGATCTTCTGACCTGGCATCCGGTATCGTACATACCTGCCACGTTTGCTTTTGGTCAGAACCTCTGCACGCCTCCCGGATTTGAGCCTGCCGACTGCAAGTTTCTTCTTCTGACCGTTCCTTGCAAAATCAGTGAGTATCTTGCCAACGACCTGATCTTCCTTCAGGGTATCGTGCATCTTTTCGGTCTGCGGTTTTGCAGTATCTTTTGATCCAGATCCGGCAGGTTCTTCTATTGTCTTTGCCTCTGTTTTTTCGGTGTATGCCTCTACCGGTTCTTCGGCTTTTTCCACAACCGGCATTTCCACCTCGACATCAAGAAACTCTTCGGCTTCTTCTTCAACCGGTTCCGGAATTACTGATTCGACAGGTTCCTCGATTCTTACTACTATAGGTTCTTCAATTTCCAGCTCAACCGATTCTTCACTTCCTACTTCAATCGGTTCTTCAATTTCCAGTTCAACCGGTTCTTGAATTCCTACCTTTACAGGTTCTTCGGCTTTAGCAACATATACAAGATCTTCAACATTAGTAGGGTCATCGAGTGTAACCTCTAAACTACCACGGGTTTTAGATTCAGAGATATCTATATCTCCGGATTCAGTAATCCTGCTTTCCTTAAAAATATGGCTGAAAAACACATCCGGGCTAAGTAACAGATGATCCGAATCTGAAATAATGAATACATCCCTGATCTCCTCCGGACGCATCTGCTCAAGATTCGCATGTATGCGGTCATAGATGATGTCTGAATCCAGCTTATCAAAGCCAGAAACATCTGCTTTTGGGATGCGTATGCACAAAATAGGCCTGCCAATATGGAATACCTTGATACCGTAATCCCGTTTAAGGTTGTTGCGCATCCGCGAGGCGGCTGCATTGTTGCTCATCAATACACCTGTAAGTTATACTGTTCCATCAACAACCGCGCGGAGCTGTTCGGCACTGAATTCCTCCTCCTCGAACGGTTTCTTGCGCATCCTGTGCGGGAGCACCATCTCCGCAGCTTCGATGATATCGTCGTTTGTGATACGTTCCCGTCCCTCATACGCCGCATTCGTACGTGCCGCACGCTCGATCATAATATCTGCACGGTGTCCGTCCACATTGAATGCAACACATATCTCTGCGATCGTCCGCAGGTTTTCCCTTGTTGTTGTGACCCGTTGGAGCAGTTGTTTTGCCTTGACGATCTTCACACGCAGGCTCTCCTGCTCGTTTTCAAAATCCCTCCTGAACTGGAGGGAATCATCATTGAAACTGTTCCCACGTTCGATGATCTCGATGCGCTGCTCAATATCCGGAATACCAACAACCTCAACCTGCAATGCGATCCTGTCAAGAAGCTGGGGTCTGAGCTCGCCTTCTTCAGGGTTCATGCTTCCCACGATAATGAAATTCGCAGGATGGCTTACACTCACACCCTCACGTTCCACCGTGTTCACGCTCATGGCTGCCGCATCCAGCAAGGCATCCACCACAAAATCGTCCAGCAGGTTTATCTCGTCAACATATAAGATGCCGCGATTTGCATCCGCCAGTATTCCAGGTTCAAATGCCTGTACGCCTTCCTTGACGGCTTTTTCGATATCCAGACTGCCTACGACGCGGTCCTCAGTGGCACCCACCGGCAGGTCCACCACCTTGGTCGGACGTTTTTCGACCCTCAACATCCCTTTTTTCTGTTTTTCCCTGCATTCCCAGCAGTATTTTTTAGGCTCTGCAGGATCGCAATTGAACTTGCAGCCGGTAATGACCTCGATCTCGGGCAGTATTTCTACAAGACCCCGCACTGCCGTGGATTTGGCAGTCCCTTTCTGGCCACGGATCAGTACACCGCCAATGGGTGGATTAATAGCATTCAATATCAGTGCGCGGAGCATTTTCTCCTGCCCGACAATTGCAGCTATGGGATAGAGTACCCTCTCTGTTTTTGTTGATATGTTCGCGATGTCTTCGATTGACGCCCTGGTCTGCCCGACATCTTTTGGCACCTCTTTGATCGTGCCGCGTATATTACTCATGCTCATTATGTTCCCCTCTTATGCCTGTGCCACCGTATAGGATATTATATGACTTAGATTATGTAATTTACAGATACCTGAGTAGTATTGCCGAAACCAGTGCCAGAACAAGCAACACCAATCCGATTGCAAATAAACCGGAAATAATCCGCAGATGTGTTTTTTTGTCTTCCTTTGCAATCCCATTCAGTTCAAACAAAGACACTACCATGGTTATGAGAAATACAAGAGAAGACATTAACAACAGTGACCCCGCCACCAGTACGAATTCTGCTGTCCATGTCAGAGCCTGTGCATTTATCAGATCAATGAAAAAATCCTTTCCATTCCGTACATATGCGGATGTGATCCACATCATCGTGTATGCTATTTCTGCAGAACTCAGGATCGCAGAACATACAGATACCGCAAAAAGAGTTATCATTGATCCTATATCGGGAATCTTCAGATCAATTTGCCATTCATCGCCCACAATTTCACCTTTTTTTAATCGGTTACATTCAATTTAGTCAAATGAAAACTAAAACTATATTTATCATCCAATATTTGTATGTTCATAATAAAAAGGTATCTGACCATTAACTTAAAACCTCGTTTCAAAAATCCCAATCATGCGCCTTGCGAGTTCCACGCTTACATCCACTGTTCTCATTAAAGTATCAGTTCGCACGACATCACAACCGATATCCAAAAAATCAGATTCCTTTGCGCTGTCACGTTCATCGATCACAAACACGTCCACAACGTCCTCATAACACCTTGCAGTCCCGTGGGACGATACCTCAAATCCGCGGGCATGCATCAGTTTTCCTGCAGGTCCGCTAACAGGTTCCGTACCGATGATGGGACTTACGGCGATCACCTTCTTGGTTTTTAAGATCTCACGCATACCGGAAAGTGCAAGGATCGGACCTATACTCGTTATGGGGTTGCTTGGACCGATGAGCACCTCATCCTCATGTTCCAGTGCATCCAGTACGGCAGGTGATATCACTGCATCAGATATCCCTTCTATGGACACATCCAGCACATCGGGTTCACCGTGTTCTTTGATCCAGAAATCCTGAAAATGCAGCTTGCCGGACGGTGTTGTTATAATGGTAGATACCGGATCATCAGACATTGGGAACACCTTTGCGTTGATCCCGAAGGCGCGCGCGAGCTTCCGTGTGGCAACAGTCAGCGAATCGCCGCCCCTAAGATAGTTCGAACGCATTATATGGGTCGCACGGTCAAGGTCGCCGATCATCATGCCCTCATCAAATCCCGATGACCTCATGGTCTCGTGGGTCCTGAACGTGTCCCCTTCAACTCCCCACCATTTCCCGGCATCGATCCGACCTGAAAAAAGATACAGGACCGTATCAATATCAGGTGTGACCAGATTGCCGGACACCCATAGATCTTCTGCCGTGTTCACTACCACGGTGATGTCCTCTTCAGGTATGACCTTTCTAAGTCCGTCCAGTAATTTTGGAGTTCCAGTGCCGCCCGATAATACGATCATGTTCCTGAGCCTTCTCCTTTTTAGCTAATTATCAGTAACATGATTATATAATGAAGTCTATTTAAAGAATATGAAAGTCGTCCGCGACCC
>JAFGQV010000056.1 GCA_016935475.1 Methanosarcinaceae archaeon | reverse complement strand
CCCCTGTATCTGGAACCCTGAAGGAACAGTTTACCTCCACGCTCAGGTAACGGGTTCTTAATGAAGTCAAAAGATTGGGTGAGTATCCATAAACCGCCGATCATTGCCCCTGCGAAGAACACAGGTCCCAGCTGTGCGGTCAATCCGATAATAAGTGAAGCAATCACTCCTGCAGTCCAGCAAAGGGTTACGAATTTTGATGTTATCGGCACTCCGAACGTGACCGGAAAAGTCGGTGCTCCACGGGCACGGTCACCTTCCACATCCCTCGCAACACCTGATAATGTAAAACCCCAATCCGTAACACACATCATTATCCCCAGGAATATCGCAGGAAGGGGTAATATCACGTCATCACCGCCTTTCAGGATCCCTGCCGGGTCGAAGGCAAGCCAGATCCCTATGGGTACAAGCCCGTAAGCGATCCCGACCGGTACAAAACTTAGAAATGTCGCTCTTTTCGCCACTTTCGAGTAGACGCTGATCGTCAGGACCGCAATGACCAGTATCACAAATGATTCCGGGTTCAGGTACAGTGCGACCGCAGATGCGATCAATGCTAAAAAGAGTGCATATAACAGGGCTGTTTTTTCTGAGATATTCGATGAAGGAAGTGGACGGTTCGGAAGATTGATCTCATCAATGTCCACATCACAGCAGTCATTGAATACATAAGAGCTTGTGATCGCTGCATATCCCCCGATAACTGCTATTATGAATGGGATGAGTGGTGGGAAGGAATTTACCAGAAGATATGATGCCAACAATGCACTTGCTGCCGGCAGCGCCAGATCCATATCTGAGATCTCAGGTCTTAACATTTCGATATAGGGGTTTAATGGCTTTGATTCTGCTGTTGATACCAAACATATCACCCATAAACACTACGTTTTATTCAATAATTGGGTTCAAGACCATCGATCTGTGAAAATGCTTTTTCGACCTCTTTTTTGGTCTCCACACGTGTTTTCTTGTCCCGCTCCTGATTAATTGCATCCACCGCGATGGAATACAGCTTTTCAAGTTCTGAAGTCGATTCCAGAGTAAGTACCGTAAGAACCTGTGGATAAACACCATTTCTTATAATAATGCCTTTGAATACATGACCAATAGCTCCGGAAAGTTTCTCAACCTCGTTGGAGATGTCATCAATGCTCAAATAGTTCTTGTCACCTTTGATGATTACCATTGCCCTGCTCGCTTCCTCATACACATTTGTCGAGAAAAGGAGACCTGCCGGGGAAAGTGATTTCTGGATTGCGGTTTTTACAGGGACGTCCTTAGTGGATTTATAAAATCCAATTGTTGCAAGCCCTGCACCCCCGCTCATAACGGTCTTAAAATCCCCGAGGTCAGTAACCATCATCATCTCACTGTCCAGTGCATCCAGCAGGAACAGAAGACGCTCAGCGATCATGTCATTGATCCCGTCGTAGGCAGATTGCACATTCCCACCCATTTGTTTCAGGAACTGGTTATCTGAAAGGATTATTCCGTCCGACCCGCTTTCGCGTATGTCCCGCAGAGAAAACGCTGCGTTCTGGAGGTAGAGGGTTCCCTCTTCCCTGAATGGCAGGACCACAAATGCATATACGGGGAAATCATATCTTTCTTTGAGTTCCTTGATGAGCATTGGAGTAAATGATGAGCCGGTGCCGCCCGAGGCAGATGTAATAACAAATGCCACATCAAAAGTGCCTTTATCCTCTATGTGGCGCATTATAAGGTCCTTGTTCTCCGAAAACACCTTTTTTCCAACATTCCGGTTCGCACCAACTCCGTGCAGGTGAGGAATATGTACCCTGTCCTTTGCTTTGGTGTAACTCAATTCTTTAAGGTCATTCTTTGCAGTGTTGACAGCAATGGTTTCTACCCTGCCTTTGAATTTTTGCTGTGAGTAAAACTTTGAAAATCTGCTTTTTCCGGCAAATGCCTGTTTGTTAACCGCATCAAGAATCCGGTTACCGCATTGCCCATTTCCTACGATCAAGATGTTAAGCAAATAATTCCTCCAGGTTTATAAAAATTATATAGAAATTGGTTTTGTATGAATATAGAATGATGGCTAGAACTTATATTGTTTATGTCGGTGGTATATCCATGCACCAATTGCAGCAATGGCAACTATTGGCAGGATGTAGACATAAATAGGTTGTTCATACAAATCATCGTATTTGCCTTTCTGTACATAAATATTATTTGTAACCGATTCTGTGCTCACCTTCTGATTTTCAGTATCTACACCGTTGTTATACTCATACGATAGTTTTGTTATAAGAGTATATGTCCCAAGCGTATTTGCTTTTAATGTATACGAAAACTCCTTCTCCTGCTGCAAACCGAACGAATCCATATAGATCTTCGGCACACCACTGATCACCTCTATAGCGTCGTCCCCGCTTACATATTCCATGTCTTCCGGAACCACCATCTCAAGCCATATCGAATTTGCTGATGCATCACCAGTATTCTTAAGATGGACTGTCGCAGTTATTAGGTCATTTCTGGCAATTGCAACATTATCAACATCAGTAGAGAGTTCCAGAACTGCGGTTTTCTTCGGTATTTCCGCAACCTCCGGCGCTGTTACAGTCACTGTTGGTGTGTTTGAGGTGGCAGGAGGGAACTTCTGGTCTGCAACGTTCGAAAATTTTGCTGTTGTTGGCTTAAATGAATAGGTGCCTGCCTCGGTAGCCTTTAGCATATAAACGTAGATCGTTTTTAATTCACCCACATCTAGCGACGTTGTGCTGGCTGGCTCAACAAAAGTATCCGTCAGTATAAAGCTTTCCTGCATGGGGTTTGTGAATATTACATCCGTGGCGTCGTCATTACCTGTATTAACTGCAGTTATCGTTACCTTCACAGAATCTCCAACCATTATACTGTTCTTGTCCACAGTCTTTGTGATCTCAAGGATGGGAGTTCCGGAATAGGTTGCATATTCATGCCCTCCATTTATATCACCGCTGGTATATATGTTCCCAATATTGTAGTCTGATACTGTAATGAGTATTTTTGCTACTGGCAGGACACCGCTGGAAACCGAGAGAAGTTTTAGCTGCATCTCGCCATCTTCAAAATCAAATGTAATGGATTCATTTCTATCAAACATTTTATCATTGATCAATTCATCCCTTTCATATATTTTAAAAACGGCTGTGTTCGCCTCCACAAAAACATCTGTAACATCAATTACATAATTGTTGATCTGGTATCCATCACCTTCGGTGATTGTCCCGTTGAAAATTTCAACCCTTGCAGATGCATTTCCGACGAACAGCATCAAAAGCAATGCTGCTAATAAAACAAACACAGATATTCTTTTTAAACTAACCATGTTCCCTCAATAACAAAAAACGTGTATTGCACATTTTTCCAATAATATTCTTGTAGCTCAATAATATTTGTCTAAATTAAATATGCAAATCTAATATAAAGCTTATGACTATATTTTCTCAATTATCCGTTGAAATCTCCAGGCTCATATCTATCCAATCTGCCTTATGGATAAGAGAACCCATGGAAATGACATCCACTCCGCTTT
Source organism: Methanosarcinaceae archaeon (assembly GCA_016935475.1). Taxonomy (GTDB): domain Archaea; phylum Halobacteriota; class Methanosarcinia; order Methanosarcinales; family Methanosarcinaceae; genus JAFGQV01. The sequence continues at coordinate 598 of JAFGQV010000056.1, read as the reverse complement.
TTGCATATTCGGAAATATTGTCAGGTACGATCCCACCTGAAGCTTCGATGATCACAGATTCACGAAGTCCTTCATGTTTTAACGTCTCTATGGTCCGTATTATGCCTGCAGGGTCCATGTTATCCAGCATAATGATGTCCACGCCTATTTTCGCTGCCAGCACAGCATCTGATGTGGATTCCACTTCAACCTCTATCTTCTGTGTAAAACTGGCGCACTTTGCAGCCTGGATCGCTGCCTCAAGCCCCATCAGTTTGATGTGGTTATCCTTTATCATGACCGCATCCGAGAGGTTGAACCTGTGTGGGTCCCCACCTCCTGCCACAACTGCCATTTTCTCAAATTTACGGATTCCAGGTGTTGTTTTTCTTGTGCAGGTAACACGGGTTTTTGAATATGACTCGACCAGGCGCACACAACTGCGTGTTAATGTAGCGATACCGCTTAAGTGTCCCAGAAAATTCAGGACAAGACGTTCTGCACGCAGAACCGATACTGCATTTGCGTTGAGGGTGAAAATAATATCATCTGCATGCAGTTCATCACCGTTTGAATGATCCGTCTGTGCCTCTATGTTAAAATAATCAAAGATCGCTTT
>JAFGQV010000055.1 GCA_016935475.1 Methanosarcinaceae archaeon | reverse complement strand
TTAATGTAGTTTTCAAAGGACTGTTAGATATTGCATGTTTCATGTTGTGCTGGAAAAAGATGTAAGAGGAGTTTTGAAATGGGTTCAATAATATCTCAACTCTTTCCTTTCCCAGACGATTGTAATTTAACCACGGAGTACACAGAGAACACAGAACTTGTATCTGATTTTATTCTCTGTGATTTATTAATTATCATTGATTAGAAATCGCATGCTATCAATCAATAATGTTTGGTTTCTAACTATAATTTGCAGACAATGATGCAGTCCGATGAAGCCTTGACAATTCAACCACAGAGAGCACAGAGATGTTTTAATTGATTCTGCGTGTTATTCCATCCTTAAGGAGCATTACATTGAAATTGATTAACAGTCCAAGGCGTTTTCCGCTTAGCTTAAGGTAGGAAAGCAATTGCGCCTCATGAACAGGTGTTATTTTGTTCACAGCCTTAAGTTCAACGATTACAGAATCTTCCACGAGAATATCCAATCTGTATCCCAAATCGATTTTCATTCCGTCATAGATCACAGGAAGCTCAACCTGTGACAAGACTTTAATGCCTCGTTTTTACAATTCATACTTCAAACAAGCCTCATAGACGCTTTCCAGCAATCCTGGTCCCAAGGTTCTGTGCACCTGCATTGCTGCCCCAATAATCTTTTCAGATATTTCGTTCAATTCCATGTTCTCTGTGCTCTCTGTGTCCTCGGTGGTTTTATTTTTTATGGTTTGCTCAACAAGAAATGCGAATATACAAGTTGTAGTCAAAAATAAAAAATATTAACTAATGCCATATTATTTTCAGTCAGTGATAATTATAGTTAAAAACCAAACAATATTGACTGATATTATGTTATTTCCAATCCGTAATAATTAATAAACCACAGAGATCACAGAGGACACAGAGAGTAAAATCAGATACATGCTCTGTGCTCCCTGTGTTCTCTGTGGTTAAATTATAATTGTCTGAAACATGCGCATACTCCCGCATTACATCTAAAAATTAAATCGCAATGACACTATTTACCATATACTGATCAAATCATTCCCCTCAAAAAAACGCGGAAATCCGGGTCAGTTATCCTGCATATCTCTGCACCTTCGAGTACTTCAAAACCCCCTGTTACACTGGACGTGAGCTGTTTTCCAAGCGAACATGTTGAAAGCCTTGATCTTAGCAATGTTCCTGCATCCGGGTATTTACGCCGGATATCAACAACATACTTACCATTCTCAATATACATTGAAAAGACATCTTCTGAGCCTTCGTACTTTGATCTGAAGGCTTCGGCATGTTTGCGCATCCATACAGGAGGACCGATATGTTTCCTGACATCTGGCATTATTGAGGACTCAAGTTCCAGCAGGACGACCGTATCTTTCCCTGCCCATGATCCGGTCTTAAATACCGTAAAATCGTACTGCTCAAGCAATGCAGCAGCTGACTGCTCCATTTTATACAATTGCGGATAAAGCACATCATCCACAACATCGGGCGTTTTGAACACCACTGCAATGATGGCACTTTTTCGAATATCTATCCTTTCCAGAATCTCAAGATCGATTAGCGGATCAACAGGTGGTGGGAAAAAGAGTTCCACTGCCGGATCTTCGAAAAAGCTTCGGCATATATCTATGAACCTGCCGAACTTGTCAATTGAAAGGGCTGCAGCAACATTTCGCTTCGGGTCAGTGGGGTCTATCACAACAAGAGGGTCGCTGTGCTTCAATGTACCATGACCTTTGAGGTCGATCACAAGACCCGGATGCCAGTCGCAGCCAGCACTCAGTACGTTCTCAAATGAACCAAAATGTATAACCAGCAGTTCTGTGAGATAACCTGAAAAACCCTGGGTCCTGAGCTCTGAACCATAGACACCTCCTGCGCGCATGAACTGTTTTAGCAGAAGCACTTCATCCTCAAGTCCCGCAATGTTCTGTGTTATGAACTCGTTGTGAAAGGGTGTGCGATCAACTGCAGATTTGATACTGGCGGCTGAAGGGACCCTGAAGCACGGCACAAGATCGACATCGAAACCCCTGAACCTCATATTAATGTAAGGATGCTCTGCATACCGTTCTTCCCATTTTTCAGCTTCCTTTGCGATCTCTCTTGCAATTAACATGCCTAATTTTTCCAGTTCTTCCCTGCTTGTATGTTCCGGGAACATGATGAAAAGATCAAGGTCATGGGTACCGGATACCCATGTTCCCCTTGCAGCCGAGCCTACCAATCTGGCAGAAATATCATGCATGCCCAGTTCTGATGCAGTCGTATCAATTTTTTCCATCAGGTAACTGACGATGCCTGAAAGATGCTTTCGCTCTTCTGCGGTTGGTTTGATCTTTCCAAGAACTGCGATCTTGAGGGATATGGGAATTGTTGTTTTCATTTTGTGGGCACCGTGCTCATGGTTACTAAGATAGTTGTTTAATGTAGTCTCCTTGAGTTATAATTTATGTGTAGTCACAACTTTATCATTTTTTAACCTGTCACTCCACAAGAACCTCAATACATACATTATATTGATGGGGAGCATACGACCTCACAATACGCTTATCAACAACTTCGACCACCCGACCCGCACGTGCGGCAGCATCCCTGATAAGACCTGAAGAACTGTCATAAAGATCATCCTCTGGCGTGATCCCGTAATAATGGATGATCCCCCCATTTCTTACCAGACCGACCGCAGCATCCAGGAACTCATGCGCACTGTGTGGCAGGTTCATGATCACATGGTCTGCAATGCCTGCAAACCTTTGAGCTTCTTCATTTGCATCTCCCTCGATGGCTTCAACATTGTCAGCCGAATTCAGATCTATGTTCCTTCTAAGAAGCCGGATCGCATCAGGATTCTTATCGATCGCGATCACCTTTTTCGGTCCTGCCTTTTTCGCGATCAAGATGCTATACGGACCAACACCGGCAAACATGTCCACAACCACATCCCCGGGTTTTATCCGGGAAAGTACCCGGAAACGTTCTGTGCCAAGACGTGGTGTAAAATAGGCTTTTGCAAGATCTACTGCATATAGACACCCGTGTTCCCGGTGGATGGTCTCTGTCGTCTCCACCCCGGCGATTAGCCTGAATTCCCTGATCCGGTATTCTCCTGTAACAGGTGTGACGGCACCAAGCACTGTGGTTATGTGGGGGTGAACTTTAAGCAGCGCATCGGCAATCTTTTCAGCCTCCATCTCATCGATTTCGATAAGTGCAATATCCCCTATGACCTCATAATGTGGCATTAAGCCTAACAGGTCTTCAAGTGTCGGCTTTTTTTGCTGTACCTTGAACTCAAACTCGCTAATTTCCACACCCTCCGGAATCTGCTCAAATTCCGGAGCCTCTGGAACTCTAATAAGAGGCAGGTAAAGACACTGCGCATCAGAAGCGATCTTTGCGGAATGGTCAAGAAGTTCCAGCTCGATAAGCGTACAACGTGTGGGTTCACCGTTGATCTTTGGCACTTTGATGCATGGTTTTCTCATGTTTACTCCCTTCTTTCATCTAACATCAATCCAGAACGAACCATCCCCCAAACAGGATAAGGAAAAGCCCGCAAGCATTCAGTATGCGCTTATATGTTGCAGGAGACATCAGGTTCTTTCCACGGCCGAAGGATGCTGACACCACACAAAACCAGCCAAGGTCTGCCAGCCAGTGCCCGATGACAAAAAAAGCTACTGCTAGCAGGCCGATCTCAAGTCCCTTCAATACCAGCGCACTGCCGGCAGTCAGCCACCATAACCAGAAATACGGGTTCGAGGCAGATGTGATAAAACCTGCTGCCACAGGACTGGATGTGATCGCAAAAGATGTGTCAAATGCTTCCGAAGCACTGGAGGCACCCTTTATCGTCATTGCACCAAATATAATAAGGACTGCACCACCAATCACTGATATTGCGGATATTGCACTGCTTCCGACGAGGGATGTCACACCAAGGATTACCAGTACACAGATAGCTAATTCAAGCACCGCATGCCCCAGAACCACGGCAGGACCTGCCAGCCATCCCTTCTTAAGCGAGGTCTCGATGGTCGCAAACAGCATGGGTCCTGGCACAAGTGCACCTGAGAGACCCACCGTAAATCCAACCAAAAGCATGTTTAGAATCTCTAACATGATCCCATCAAACAGAGTTCATTCTGATCACAAAAACGAAGGTGACCATCAAAAAATAGTTGAAGGATACAAAGGAACACAGCTTTTTGTCAATATTTTGATGTTCCTTTGTTCCTGCATATATTTTGTAAAAATATGTACTCCAAGTAAATCCGATTGTAAGGAGGATTTTCTTGTTCATGAAATCCTGTATTCTTTAAGACCGTCTAAAGGATGATCTCGATATCCAGCTCTTCTGCCAGTTCCTTGTACCTGTTCCGGATAGTGACCTCTGTCACACCTGCAACATCAGCAACCTCACGCTGTGTCCTGCGCTCCCCGCAGAGGATGGATGCGATGTAGATCGCAGCTGCTGCAACACCTGTAGGTCCACGTCCGCTTGTTAGCTCTTTCTCGGAAGCCTGCCTCAGTATCTCAACACTCTTTGACTG
>JAFGQV010000054.1 GCA_016935475.1 Methanosarcinaceae archaeon | reverse complement strand
GCATCTCTGAATGTTTGCTGTTTTATAAAAGACTTTCTAAATCAGTGGGTTTGAGACCGATTTACAAAAAAACTCTGAACTGAAGCAATTATTTTAATAGTTTATTGGCCATTACTTACAGCTCTATTTTTCTTTCGTGCCAATCAACCTTAACAAAAGGTGATTTCTCATGTGCACGATTGAAAATCAGAAGCAAGACCGCACATATCGTCCTTTGGAACATTGTGAAAAAACAATGTGGAAAGGTATTTAAATATCAAACGAAGTAATTCTATTAAAGATATAGCTTGCTTGGTCCAGTCTTTGGTGGGGGTATTATGGATCTATACGAAGCGATCGAGAAACGAAAGAGTATCAGAAAGTTCAAACCCGATTTTGTGCCTGATACGATCATCCACAAGATCTTAAGTGTCGGTACGCAGGCACCAAATGCATTTAACCGTGAGCCATGGGAGTTCATCCTTGTAAAAGATCGAAAGCTTAGGGATGAGATTACCGGGATGCGCATTAAGATCCCACCCCAGAAGGTGGCACTTGAGACGGCACCGGTATTGCTGGTAGTATGTTACAACAATGAACTCGCTGAAGATGCGCTTGCTTCGGCTTATGCATGTGTTGAGAATATACTTCTTGCAGCAACTGCAGAGGGACTTGGGGGTGTACCACTTACGTTCCATGGTAAGAAGATAAAAGCACTTCTTAAGATTCCGGAAGGTTACGATGTCGCAACGGTCATTCCACTTGGGTATCCTGATGAGTCACCCAACAAACCAACAAGGATCCCTCTTGATCAGAAACTTCACATCAACGGGTTTTCATTGAAATAAAAGGGGAGTTTAAGATGCAAAAGAACGAAGGAACAGTTGACAGGGCAGTCCGGGTCGTTCTCGGACTTGTGCTCCTGTATATGGGTGCAGCACAGGTTGTAACCACAGGTATGGTAACATATATCATTGCATTGCTTGGTCTGGTCCTGCTTATTACCGGAGCGATTGGGTATTGTGGCCTATATTCGATACTCAAGATCAACACCCTCAAAGGCAAGGTCGGATGAAACTAATAGCATAGCAAAAAAATGTTCGTTAACACCCGTATTTCCCGGAGATATGGGAATATTAACACCTTGGCACACCCGGAGGTTCAAGTTTACAAAACGAGCATTTACAGGAACACATAAGGTAGAGGCTCTTGAAGCTATCAACATGGCAGTGGTGGAAATGGTATGGGACCCTCCATGGACACCTGAGCGGTTGGAAGAAAACGGCAAAGAAACAGATGGAGGTTAAATAACAATGGGCATCTTAGAAGAAATTACAGGTGAAGTCGGGAAACTGAAAACGCTTGATGACATGTTTGGGATGGCGATCTCAATCGAGGAACAGAATAGGGACTTCTACCAGGATAAGGCATCCAGAAAAAAAAATGTTAGTGTAACTAACCTGTACAGTTATCTTGCCAGGGAAGAAGGCAAACACGTTGAATACCTGAAAGCTTATCAAAAAAACAAAAAGGTTCCGGATGTAGAGTCTAAAACAACGGATTTTAAACCGGTTTTTGATGCCGAGTTCACGGATGAGAGCATCCATGAGATAGGAGTGTATCTCGCAGCACTTCGTTTGGAGCGGAAGACCGAATATTTCTACACGGAACTTTCCAGACGTACAGGCGACACTGTCTTGAAGGATTTCTTTAACAAACTTGCATCCATCGAGAGGGGTCACTATGAACTTATTGATGGATTTCTCGAGTATGCGACACAGTTCAGGATGCAGACATAGTATTGGAGATGATAGGAGTGGACGAAAATCACAAACCAGTAGAACTGGCAAAAGGTGTGTACTGGCTCGGCGTAATAGACTGGAACCTGCGGGATTTTCATGGTTTTGCTACACCCGGGGGTGGCACTTACAATTCGTACCTGATCGTTGATGATAAGATCGCACTAATAGATACTGTAAAAGCGCAGTTTGCGGGAGAGCTGATCAAGTCGATCAAAACTTTAATCGATCCCTCGAAGATCGACTATGTGATCGAGAACCATGTTGAGATGGACCATTCAAGCTCGTTGCCAGCAATTATGAGAATTGCACCACAAGCCAGGGTATTTGCTACAAAACACGGCAAGGCCGGTATTTGCAACTATTACAAAGCCGTAGGATGTGATGAATGGGACTTCGAGGTTGTGGAAACAGGTAGTGAATTGAGCCTTGGCAACAGGACATTGATGTTCATCGAAACGATCATGCTGCACTGGCCTGACAGCATGCACACCTATCTCAAAGAGGACAGGATACTTTTCTCAAACGATGCGTTCGGGCAGCACATTGCAACATCACACCGCTTTAACGATAAGGTGGGGGATGTGATGGACGATGCTGCCACCTATTATGCTAATATCCTGATGCCATTCGGGTCACAGGTACTGGCATACGTGGACAAGGTAAAGGAACTTGGTATCGAGATTGACATGATAGCTCCATCCCATGGAATTATCTGGCGGCAGAACCCGGAACAGATAATCAATGCCTACGTACGCTGGGCATCAGGTGAAACCGTTCCCAAGGTACTGGTAATATACGATACCATGTGGGGCAGTACCGAGCGGATGGCAAAGGAGATCCTGCATGGTGTCATGTCCAAAGACGTCGATGTGAAATTGCTAAACCTGCGAAAGAACGACTGGAGCATGATCATAAAAGAAATACTTGAAGCACCCGTGATCGCTGTAGGTTCGCCTACCGTTAACAACGGGATGTTCTTTCCGGTTGGGGGATTTTTGACATATCTTAAAGGGCTTCGGCCAAAAGGCAAGAAAGCGGTCGCATTCGGCTCATTTGGCTGGGGCGGCGGGGCCGTGAAGGCGGTAGAAAAAGAAATGGAATCTGCAGGGTTTGAGATCATCGAGCCGGGACTGCAGGTAAAATTCAGACCCGATGAGGATGAATTAGAATCCTGCAGGAAACTTGGTATTCGAATTGCAGATGCTGCAAAGTGATCGGTGGTATTGTTTTGAACAAATACCTAGTAGCAAACATTTAGTAATGAACAAAAAATAAAACTGGAATTGGTTTTGAGGCGTAAATCTTAATAGCAAAACCAACTTAAGGTCAAAAAGATTTTTTAAGCAATATGTTTAAAACGGTTCGTCTATATACTAACAATTGTTATGCCAACCTGAAACCAACGTGATTTACCATGGACACGAAAAAAGCAATAAATACGTTCAAACATAGCGATAATTTCTGGATCTCACTTACACGTGACCTGCTATCTGTACTTCTTGCTGTACTGGTATTTTCATCGTTCTCTCAGATCGCATTCGGAATGTGGACACCCATGGTAGCTGTTGAATCAGGGAGCATGGAACCTCACATGAACATAGGGGATATTATCTTTATTGAGAACATAGATCGAACAGAAGTAATAACCAACCAGCAAAATAACGATGACTATGTTTCATTTGAAGAGAAAGGCGATGTGATATTATACCGGCCATATGGAAGAGAAGACGCCACTCCAATTATCCATAGAGCCATGTACTACGTGGAAGCCGGGGAACCTATGTGGCCTGGTGGACCAGCTGCACCCTCCAATGGATATATCACCAAAGGTGATAACCAGATAACAAATATGCATTATGACCAGCAGGGAGATATCAGTTACCACATTCCTGTAAAAGAAGAATGGATCATTGGGATTGCACGTTACAGGATACCATACGTTGGGTATTTCAGGCTGCTACTTCCACGGTTCTAGATCTGTTTTTTTTATAGAAACGGTATTTCAGATACATTTAGAGATGCATCTGAACTGCCATTGGTATCTTAAAATCTGTAAGGGGCTTTAGCCGGTAATCCTCAACAAGGACCTGACGCGTACTTGCAACAGGAACACTTAACGATATTTCCTTTGTCCTGCCATAACGTCCTTTACTCACAACAACCGCATTTACGATCCCGAGCATGTCCAGCTCTGACATCAGGTCCGTAACCCTCCGCTGGGTCAGGACGTCCATATCTATCTGTGAGCATAGTTGGCGATAAATGTTGTATACCTCACCAGTAGTCACATTCCTGTATCCACTGTTCCGAAGCAGTATGACCGTATAAAGCACCAGTTTTGACTGGGTTGGCAGTGTCCTTACAACTTCAACAATACGATCTATCTCAATCTTTTCCTGAGCATTTTTGACGTGTTTTTCTTCGACCTTTGGCTTGTTCTCCCGCTCCGCCAGCTCCCCTGCAACTCTTAACAGATCAAGAGCTCTTCTTGCATCACCATGTTCCTGTGCGGCAAAAGCTGCACATAACGGAATTACCATGTCATCCAGAACACCATCCTTATACGCCTTTTCCGCCCTTTGCCTTAATATATCGCTGATCTGCTCGGCGTCATAGGGAGGAAAGATCACTTCCTCTTCTCCAAGAGAACTCTTAACCCTTGGGTCAAGGAATTCCGTGAATTTCAGGTCATTGGATACTCCTATCATACTCACTTTTGAATTCTTGAGATCCGTATTGATACGAGAGAGATTGTATAGTACGTCATCACCCTTTTTGACCAGCTTATCTATTTCATCAAGTATGATTATGACGACCTGTTTTTTTTCCTCAATCGTCTTTTTAAACCTGGCAAAAACCTGATCAGTGGGCCAGCCGGTCATAGGAATTTCCTCACCGAACTGTCTGGCCAGATTTGCCAGCAACCTGTACTGGGTATCTATAACCTCACAGTTCATATACAAAACAATACAGGAGACATCCATCTCTTCACTCTTTTTCTCCAGCTCGATCCCAATATGACGTGTAACAGCTGTTTTACCTGTTCCTGTTTTACCATATATTAAAATATTTGAAGGAGTATCACCCCGAAGAGCTGAAACCAGTATTGTGGCAAGGTTATTTATCTGCTCATCGCGATGTAACAAAAAATCAGGAGTGTAAGAAGGTCTCAGAACCTCCTTATTTTTAAAAAGAGATTCATTCTCCAGTAACTTTTGAAATAATCCATCTAACGATTTGTTCTCCATTTTTATCCACCCTAACTTTTTTATCCCAACCAGCAAACACAGAACATATCGAATTTGATATCGATCAGATCTAAATTGCTGCATGTTCTTTGGAAATACACTATAACCATCAACTCAATCAATTGTTTGAATTGGTCACATGAATTCCACTTGATGCAATGGAAGTGTACGTTATTAATAGTTATGGTAAATACCCCTTTGTTTCCAATGGACGTATTATAAAGTGAAATAGAAATATAGTAAAAACAATATCCTCATACCTATAAATTTTATTAATTGATGTAATATTTATGTATATTTATATATAAAAAAGGTTCAACTGGAAATACCCCCCTTTATTTCGATTGGAGAGTATATATAAAAGGGAGACCGTATGATTTCAACTGGAGACGAAAAAAACATTTAGTAATGTTTTTTTATATATTTGAAAAAATAGGGTGTTAATTGTATAACTTTAATAGTATATAAACATTGTTATTTATGTTGAAAATAAAATAACACGAAAATAAAATAGAATTTCCCAGAAACATTCCTAAAATACCTCCTAAAATCTCCAGTTGAAATAAACGGGTCGCTGTAGCTCACAATTAAATTAATTTAATAAAAAACCAAACCAAAAAATAAAAACTATAAAACGATAGTATAACACCTTTTTACAACACCTTTTATGAAAATCCCAAATAGTAAAAATCCTTTAAAACAATATTCCTAAACAATATCCTTTAAATTAATTTCTCAATCTGATCAATCTCTAAATCCAATCAATCAATCTCGTTACTCCAATCAAAAGAACCGGGCTTAAATTTTAAAAGAATATCTTTTTTATCATGCCTTGAACTTGACAATACCCCGACAATTTCCGCTATATCTTTAGCAATGTCATTAACAAATCTTCCAGTGGTGTTTATCTCAAATACTTGATCACACCATTCGAAAGATTCCACAAGGATTACGTCCAGAGCCTCAGCTTCAACATTCTCCTGAACCTTTGCAGGTGGATATTTCCTTTTTGACAATCGTTTCCTGAGCTCGTCAGGAGATGCTCGAAGTACGATCACTATATCTGCGATGTGATGCGAAAGATGACTCTCAAGAATTGTTATCTCATCATTCTTTCCACGATTGTTGTCAGGTTCCCGGATCAGGTCGTTCCGGATCAGATCGTTTACACGTGCAATAACCTGTTCCATATCTGCAATTACCGAATCGCGTTTTGTATCGACCTCAGAATAAAGATGCTCTTCCTTGATCAATTCATTAAGGTGGATTATCTTGTATCCGTATTCTTCTTTCAGCAGGTTGCTAACAGATGTTTTGCCGGTCCCGGGAGTACCGGTAAGTCCAATCAACATATTCTGAAGATAGGAACACTATCTCTTAATAATGTTATCTGTTACTATTTGTGACTATAGCCTATCAATAGTTACTATTAATGGTTATGCCGTTTAGTGATTGCGTGTTTTCTGCATTTTCCCTGCGATCTTCAGGAAATTCTCGATGAATTTGCGTCCGTTGGACGTTAGTACCGACTCCGGGTGAAACTGGACACCATAGATCGGGTATCTGCTGTGTTTGATGCCCATGATGATCCCGTCATCTGACATTGCAGTTACCTCAAGGACAGGTGCAAGTTTATCTATCGAAAGAGAATGATATCTTCCTCCTGTGAACGAATCCGGGATACCATCAAATAGGGAGCATTCGGTGTGTGTGATACCGGATGTCTTGCCATGTACAGGACCGTTCTTTGCGTGTCCGATGGTCCCACCAAATGCAGTGTTAATCGCCTGGTGTCCAAGGCATACGCCAAGTATCGGGATCTTTGCGCCAAACTCACGGATGATATCATTACATGTGCCAATATCATACGGATTTTCCGGGTTTCCCGGACCTGGCGACACCACGATCGCATCCGGACGGATAGCTCTTACTTCCTCTATGGAAACGGTGTTTGGTACGACCACGGTCTCAGGTTCAAATACCGAGACATAGTCCACGAGGTTCCATACAAAGGAGTCCTTGTTGTTTATGAAAAGTACTTTCATTGTTCCCTCCGGTCTACTTCCGTTACTTCAGTTTCTGGTTCCTTTACTATTGGTTCTATTTACTTTCGTTTCTGGTTTCGCTGCTTGTGATGGCTTTGAGCATTGCTGCCATCTTGCGTTCGGTCTCGTTATACTCGTACGTCGGGTCCGAATCCGCGACGATGCCAGCACCTGCCTGGATGTATGCAGTGTCACCTTTTAAGATCACGGTCCTGATAACTATCGCAAAATCGGCATCCCCGTTCCAGGAATAGTACCCGACACCACCGCCATAGATGCCACGGGCGGCGGTCTCAAGACTATCTATGATCTCCATTGCCCGTATCTTTGGCGCACCGGACAGCGTTCCTGCAGGGAATATCGCCCGCGTTGCATCGAACTGGTCGCACTCATCCCGAAGAACGCCGCTGACCGTGCTTTCGATATGCTGCACGTGCGAGTATTTTACAACCGACATGAAATCATCGACCTTGATGGTGCCGCCTTTGGACACCATACGCACGTCGTTCCTGCCGAGGTCCACGAGCATCACATGTTCGGCGCACTCCTTTTCGTCACCCAGCATCCTCCGGGCAGATTTAGCATCCTCTTTATCGTTCCCGGTTCGAGGGCATGTTCCTGCGATGGGGTTCGTGATAACTTTGCGCTGGTGTACCGTCATGAGCGTTTCCGGGCTTGCACCCACAATCCCCAGATCCCCGAACTTGAAGAGATACATGTAGGGACTCGGGTTTATCTGCCGCAGTGTCCTGTAGAGTTCAAGGGGCGTCTGCCTGATCTTAATTGAATACCTTCGCGAGAGCACAACCTGAAAGATATCCCCGTCGATGATATGCTGTTTTGCAGCCAGGACCGCGTTCTCGAACTCTTCCCGTTCCATATTACAGACGGGCTCAGAGGGCTCGGAAGATCTGTGCAGTGTCATATCTTCCGTATCATCGCTTGATGTATCACCTGATTTATCATCTGATGTCCCATCCGGAGCATCGGCTTCGGCTGTCCTTCCAGCCCTTTTAAGATAGCCACACATTAATTCCGCATCCAATACGGCATCTTCATATACGGATACAGGGTCGCATCCGGGAGTCACGAAGGGGGTGACCACGATGTAGGTATCATCTGTCAGGTGGTCGAACACGAATGTTCTTGTTGTAAGTGCGAACTGCATATCAGGAACTCCTGACTCAAGTTCCTTTTCGATGTCCAACCAGCTGTCATACACGATGTCGTAACCATTGTAGCCGATCGCGCCACCAAGGAAGGTCTGCCTGTCGAACCGTTTCTGGTTCAGGAGCACAGTACCGTTTGCTGTGGGGAAGACCGCGCGAAAAGCATCCAGCACATCTATTCCTTCATTGATCCGGGCGCGCAGCACACCGTCCCCCGCCGCTTCGACGGTGCATACCGGTGCGATTTTAGATCGGATATAATCCGCAAGCCCTGATCCGTTCGGACTGCTTCCCGGACAGCTTCCGGGTTCTTTTGGGGAATCCGCTGGAAAATCGAGTGTAAGGACCCTGTCCTTGATGGAAACCACCACATCAGGGTCTGCGCCCACAAAAGAGAACCGTGCATGTCGCTTCTCTTTTTCAACCGACTCGAGCAGGTAGGAGTATCTGGCTTGTTGCAACACCGCGTACAGCTCAAGGGGTGAGCACCCAGCCCTGACCTTTGCCATAAGCTGCACAAGTGCAGGCGCTGGAGTACCTGTTTCATTATCTGCAACGTCATTGTCTACGACAACATTACCTGCAACAATATCCTTTACCAGACCTGCAAACTCTTCTCTGTCAAGGTCAAAATTGATCATTGGTACACCTCGCATCTTGCCTCTTTTATGAATCTGCATATCTTTGCGCCGTCCTTTTTGCCGTCAGTCTCGATACCGGATGCAGTATCCACTGCATAGGGGTGAACCTGTAGAACTGCATCCCGTACATTGCCGGGTTTGAGTCCGCCTGCAAGGATCACGGGAATGTCCACGTTCTCCACAATCGCCCTGCTGATGGACCAGTCGTGTGCTGCACCCGTACCTCCCACCTTTCCCGCTTTGCTGGAATCCAGCAGGATGCCGTCTGCAAGGTCGCGGTCTATCAGGTCGTTTATACCACTCACCACCTGTTCGACCACTACCACGTTATCTGCCGGATATGTTGTGCTGGCTGTTGTGCTGACAGGGACCGAGAATGTTTTTATTATACCTGCATTGGTATTGTCCCGGATGAATTCCAGGTCATCGGCGCCAAGACCGCTGTGGAGCTGGACCACATCCGGTTTGACCCTCTCGATCATCCCGACTGCCTGCTCACCGTCATCAGGCATGATAACAAGCACGGAATCCACAAAAAGAGGGACGTGGGAAACCAGTTCGGTTGCCGTTGCAGTGTCAATTTTTCGGGGTGTGTCCACAGGTACATCGGTAATGAAACCGACAGCATCTGCACCGCACCTGACCGCAAGTTCAATGTCCTCAGCAGATCCCATGCCGCAGATTTTCACCCTTGGCACCTGTTTGGTTGCAGTTTTCATTTGACGGCCTTGCCTTTTACGCAAATTCCCGAAACTCGTTGAGCTTTTCCAGGGCTTTACCGCTGTCGATAACATCCTCTGCCAGGGGAATGGCGTCTTTGACGGAATCCGCCCTGCCAGCCACATACAGTGCTGCTGCGGCATTGATCACGACAATGTCACGCTTTGGTCCTTTTTCACCTTTGAGGATGTAGTTAATGTCCTGGGCGTTCTCCTTTGGTGTGCCGCCTACGATCTCGTTTGCAGACGCCCGTTCGATGCCAAGCTCTTCCGGTGTTAGTGTGTAGGTTGAGATTACACCATCTTTAAGTTCTGCAACATAGGTGTCGGAAATGTTGGATATCTCGTCCATGCCATCGCCGTTCACGACCAGCGCATGTTTTGTACCGATTATCTTGAGCACCTGCGCAAGGGTTTCACACAGATCCCTGTCATATACCCCTATCACCTGAGCGCTTGCGCTGGCAGGGTTTGTGAGGGGTCCCAGTATATTGAATACCGTCCGCACGCCCAGTTCCTTCCTCGGACCTGCGACCCTTTTCATGGCAGGGTGGAACACCGGCGCAAGCATGAAGCCGATACCTGTGTTCTCTATGGACCTTTTGACATCCTCGGGTGTGTGGTCGATCCTGACCCCGAGTTCCTTGAATACGTCCGCGCTGCCTGAGAGGGATGTGATGGAGTAGTTACCGTGTTTCGCAACTGCCACGCCTGCTGCTGCTGTTATGATGGCTGCTGCTGTTGAGACATTGATGGTGTTGTGGACGTCACCGCCTGTACCGCAGGTGTCCACAAGCACGCCATCCACATCCGGGTAGATGAGGTTTGCAGCCTTTTTCATACCCTTTGCAAATCCTGCGATCTCTTGTGGGGTCTCGCCTTTCATTTTCAGTGCCATCAGGAATCCACCTATCTGGGCATCTGTAGCACCATTGAATATTTTTGTTATCGCCTTCTCAGCCTCTGTTATTTTGAGGTCCT
>JAFGQV010000053.1 GCA_016935475.1 Methanosarcinaceae archaeon | reverse complement strand
CTGATAAAAGTGGCATCTGTCCTGTTTGCAACAGCCTGTGCAAGAAGCGTTTTCCCGGTACCTGGCAATCCATATAGCAAAACCCCTTTTGGTGGTGAGATGCCTATGCGCACAAAAGCATCTGGTTTTTTGAGGGCAAGTTCAACAGCTTCCACAATTTCCTGGATCTGCTCATCCAGTCCTCCGATCTGGTCGTAATCGACCTCTGGTGATTCTACAACCTCCATGGCACACACCATGGGTTCCTCTACAGCAGGAATAACATCTACCACTGCCAGTGTATGCTGGTTAAGTGCTACCTTTGCACCGGGTATGAGTTTATCATCATCTATGAACTGTGACACACTGACCACGAACTGGGGTCCGGTACTGCTCTTGATCAATACCTTGCCACCCTCAACTACATCCAGAACAGTTCCAACAACAAGAGGTACTGTTTTCAACCTGTCGATCTCAGCCTGCATTCTGCGGACCTCACGCTCGTACTTGAGTTTCTGGTTCTCGATGAAACGCTTTTCCGACTCGATCTGGCTGCACTGGTTCTTTAGAAAAGTGTTTCGAGCTTCAAGCTGTTTCATGCGGTCCAGCATATACTTCGAGAAATCCTCATCACTGGAAGCCCCGATATTTTCATAATTCAGTGTCCCCATATTGGAAATATCGTATTGCTTGTTTTTTATTTTACTATCCGTACTTTCGCTCATAATGGTCCACTATTATCTATCTCCGAATATTATTTAAATACCTACGATATATAGCCCTTTCGAAGTGACTTTTAACGAGAGCTTTGAAGAGTTGATGCACTATGCAATGTGAAATATGTGGCTCAGAATTACGGGGTAGTTCTTTTAAAATTACTATTGATGGTAGTGAACTTGATGTGTGTGGAAATTGCTCACAGTATGGCACACTTGCGAAAAAACGTGCTCCAGCATCCCGAAAAGTAGCTCCTGTCGCGCCGCGGACCCCGGCAAGAACCTCACGTCCCCGAAAAACGGGATTTGAAGAACTGAATGATGAATTTGTTGATGACTATGACCTGATCATTCGTGATGCCAGACAAAGCCGCGGCTGGACACAGGAGGAACTGGCTGCAAAAATGAAAGAAAAAGCATCCCTGATCAAAAAGATCGAACGTGGTGAAATAGTACCTGAGGATTCGGTCCGTGTTAAACTTGAACGCACGCTTGAGATCAAACTTACAGAACGTGTTGGGGAATCTGATTGGAGCGGTGAACGTTTGAATAAAGGTACAACTCTTGGGGACATTGTGACAATCAAGCGGAAATGACGAAGATATAAAGAAAACGATTACTATGGACCAGGTAGCACCTACATCATCGGGCTTTAGCCGCTCAAGAGCATTGACCATTGTTCCTGAACGCTGTTCTGGATGCCGTACATGTGAGATCGTGTGCGCAATTCATAATAATAAAGTGAATAACCCTAAAAAGGCACGTATCCGCCTGCTTTCCCTGTACCCTCACCCTGTTATCAAGATGCCCATCGTATGCCGGCAGTGCAAGGTACCAAAATGTATGGATAGCTGTCCTTCTGACGCGATATATATAGAAGAAGGGGTTGTCAGGATCGATGAGAACAAATGTGTGGGATGCCATGAATGTGTGGTTTCCTGTCCATTTGGCGCGATCTATGTGCATGCAGATATGATCGCACCGTTCAAATGCGAACTTTGTGGCGGCGACCCTCAGTGTGTTAAAGCGTGTCCCAAGAATGCAATACTCTATGTGCCCGAACACACGCTTGGACAATCGAACCGTTTGATCGAGACCCTCAAATATGCGCACCTCAAGGAAATGGAATACTTTGAACATGGTGTAGAAAAGAAGCTGTCGTATGCTGAGATCGAAACCGGTGGGCTTCGTGAAAAAGAAAAAAAGGAAAAATCTGAGGGTGAAGCATGACCGATGGCAAAAAGATCAAAGGTGGATACCTTGGGAATATCCTGCATATTGATCTCACGGACAGGAAATTCTGGTTGGAGGAAGTGGGCGAGGATTTCGCGCTTAAGTACATAGGCGGCAGGGGATTTGGTGCAAAGATCGTTATGGATAACCTGCGCGAAGGTTTGGACCCCCTCGGACCTGAGAACATTATAGTGATAGCACCAGGAATGTTGAGCGGACTCTATGTTCCTGCATCAGGGAAAACATCATTTGTGTCAATCTCGCCTTTGACAGGAATATATGCAGACAGTAACATGGGTGGCATGTTCGGGGTTGAGATCAGGCAGGCTGGATACGATGCACTGGTAATTCACGGGCGTGCATCGGAGTTCTCTTATATCTGGATCGATGATGATGAGGTGCAGATACGGGATGCTTCGAAATATAAGGGAAAGATGAGTACAGCGACCGAGCGTGAGCTAAAGGAAGACCTGCAGGATGAAGAGGTCAAGGTTGCAACAATCGGCCCTGCTGGTGAGAATCTGGTCAGGTTTGCGTGTGTGAATTCCGAGTGGAGTCGAAACGCTGGCAGGACAGGCATGGGGGCAATCCTCGGTTCAAAGAATATCAAAGCAATCGCTGTAAGGGGTACAAAGGATCTTCCTGCATATGACCTTGACAAACTGATCGAACTCAGTGACAGGGCATACAAAACACTTCACGATCATCCAATGATGAAGTTCTGGCAGGAAGAGGGACTGATGTCAGTCATTGATTATGCCAATACACTGGGTATTATCCCGACGCGCAATTTCAGTGATGCGCATTTTGAGGATGTAGACCGGATCAATGGTGAGGTGATGACCTCAAGATACAAGATCGGTGACAGTGCCTGTTATTCCTGCCCCATGGCATGCGGGAACATCTGCCTTGTCAAGAGTGGGAAGTATGCCGGAACCGTAACAGAAGGTCCGGAGTATGAGAGTGCGGCAATGCTCGGCTCGAATGTCGGGATAAATGATTTCTCTGCTGTTCTACGGGGAAACTACCTGTGTGATGAGTTAGGGATGGATACGATCTCATCAGGCAGTCTTGTTGCAACGGTTATTGAAGGATACGAGCGGGGGTTGCTGAGCCTTGCGGATGTGGACGGAATTGCACTTAGCTGGGGCGACGATTCCTCTATCATGAAGCTTCTTGAAAAGATCGCAAACAGGGACGGCATCGGTGATGTGCTTGCAGAGGGCGCAAATGGTGTCATTGAGAAGTTCCCGCAGCTAAAACCATTGATCTCCCAGGTCAAAGGAATGGACCAGTCTGCATACGATGGGCGCGTAGGAGTTACAATGGCACTGGCATATGCTACAAGTGATATCGGTGCGCATCATGCACGTGCCTGGACCATTGCAAAGGAGCTGGAAGTGGGTGCTGACTGGACACTGGAAGAAAAGGTTGATCTTGTTATCTATCATCAGACAGTGAGACCACTGTTCGATATGCTTGGTGTATGCCGGCTACCTTGGATCGAACTTGGGTTTGATGAAAATACCTATGCAGAATTCTATGCCGCGGCAACAGGCGTTGAAGTTACACTTGATGACCTTCTTAAAAGATCAAATGCTATCTATAACCTGACCCGTGCGATCAATATGCGTCTGGGAGTTACGCGTTCTGATGATCATCCTCCAGAGCGTACCTTCAATGATCCTATCAAAACCGGTCCCCATGCCGGTGAGCACATGGATAGAAACCTATTTGAACAGTTGCTTGAAATATATTATCAGCGGCGCGGATGGGATAAAGATGGGCGCCCATCGGACGAGCAGCTGCATGAATGCGGTGCACTCTAAAAAACCGTAAAAGGTATGGTTAAAGGGATGATTATGAATTTAACAAATAAGAAAATTGGGGTAATCGGCACCGGTAAGATGGGTGCAGCATTGATCCGTGGTATTGCAAATTCGAAAGTGGTAAAGAGCACGGATATCCATGCCAGTGACGTGTATGAACGCGGACTTGAAGAGTTGCAGAAGGAACTGGGGATAAATGTCTCAACAGATAACAAACAGACGGTTCTAAATTCTGATATCATTATCCTGGCAGTAAAACCACAGGTATTAAAGACGATACTTGCGGGGATAAAGGATTCTGTGACTTCTGACAAACTGCTGGTATCAATTGCTGCGGGTGTATCACTTAAGGATATTGAAGGTGAACTGGAAAGCGGCTCAAGGGCTGTGAGGGTCATGCCCAACATCGCAGCAACGGTGGCAGAAGCAGCATCCAGTGTGTGCCCTGGCAAGAATGCATCAATAAATGATGCTGAGGTCACACTTGAGATATTCCGGACTATAGGAAGCGCATTAGTGGTGTCCGAACATCTCATGGACGCAGTTACCGGGCTTTCAGGCAGCGGACCAGCTTTTATTTTTCCGGTTATTGAAGCAATGGCTGACGGTGGTGTCTATGAGGGTCTGGACCGCCAGTGTGCCCTGACGCTTGCCGCACAGACAGTGCTTGGTGCTGCAAAGATGGTGCTTGAGACCAGAACTCATCCGGATGAACTCAAGGACATGGTTACTTCACCGGGAGGGACAACCATCCGGGGTATCCGTGTGCTTGAAGAGTATGGCATCCGTGCGGCTTTCATGAATGCTGTTATTGCGGCTTCGAAACGTTCAAGGGAACTCGGGAAATAACCCGTTGTTCCGGGACAACTCCAGATTGTTCAATACACACCAAGTTCATCAGCAAGTGCTTTTATCCGATTGATGTTTTCTTCGCTCAGGCACTTAGCATGCATCCTTGAGAGGTATTCCTCTAATGATATACGTTCTGTGCCACGCATCAGGTTATCAGCGTGTGCAACGATCTTTTCCTCAATTGATCTGGGGATGTAATCATCGTCCGGAAGACCAAACGATCTGGCGTCCTCCCTTGATAAACCGGCACCTATATGGCATTTTATGATCCGTACGATCAAGGGGTCAAGACCAAGTTCTTCTGCTATCTTTGCACCAACAGCTGCGTGGTCTATCCTATGGGTGCGCGCGCGCCCAAGGTCATGAAGAATAGCCCCTATCCCAACCAGACCGACATCAACTACTTTTCCAGATGCAACAAGTTTGTGTGCTATCATAATAGAAAAAGAAGACACTGCAAGACAGTGCTCGATCACATCTGGCTCACAGCCGGTTTCTGATAACAGCTTTACTGCATTCTCATGTGAGATCATGCTGGCTGGTTTACAGTTAGACCTTCAAGATGCCTTCTCATCTTCTCTATAAAATTAGCATTATCTTCAAATATCAGGTCTTCGCCACACATGGGGCAAAGGAATTCGTTTTCTGCGGCATCGTTGAATAGAAACCTGGCACATCCCTCGGGACATACGTAAAATACATTGTTCTCTTCAAATTCAAGACGCGCTTGCAGATGTCTGGTTAAATTTTTCTTTTCTTTTACCAGTTGGGGTTCAACGTCCGACATATCCAGATGCCAGAGGTAGGTAAGCCATCCACTATTGGAATCACGTTCCCGCCGGCATACCGCAAGCTTATTTTCGAGCAGTATAAAAAGAGTTCTTCTCACTATATTTAGCAGAACCTCGGTTGCTCCTGCTACCTGTTCATCCGTTACCTCGCCCTCTGGCATTTTTTCGATCATCTTCAATCCTTCTTCGCCCACAAGTCGCAATAGGTAACCTCGGATAACCAGATCATTCAAATCTATCAAAAATTTTCACCTCATCAATGGCACACATATCTAATGTATTGTAATATTAAGTTTTGCGTAATATCCCATTATTCCCAATTATTTATTAGCTTGCATATGTAAAAACGTTTTCATTTTTATTGATGCGCGACATCCAGTAACTTACGTATGCTGAATACGCTGTTCCTGATTTTCTCAAGGGCATCCTGGCGACTTTTTCCGGTTGCAATGACCGATGTTACCGGGTCGCCTGCAAATGCCTTATGGCCGTTATTCGGGATGTCTGCGGTATTCTCTTTAAGTATTCCATCCAGTACCTGTCTATTGATCACCACATCGCGGTTAGTATACAGAACTGCCCTGGCTGCGAACTGGCATGTTTCGGGCTTTTCAGGGAGTTCACCAACAAATGCTTTCACATGGGCATTGAATATGTTAATGCCGGTTGCAAGTTCCACAGTGTCCAGGCTACCCTGGAATCTCGCATTGATCTCAATGACAACAGGACCGCTATTCGATATGATGAAATCCACGCCGTTAGAACCCACCAGTCCGAACTCCATGACCAGTTCTTCTGCCATCTCGCACATTTTTTCTGCATAAGGCGTTTCAAAGGGTGTTATGTTCCCACAATATGCAAAAGGCAGTTCCGTAAGCCAGGGTATACCTATTAGCTGTTCGTTTATTGCAATTGCACGAGCCTCGTCTTTTGTGGAGATAACTGAAACGCTTGCAGCAGTGCCGGATATGAAATCCTGGATAAGCATGTCATCCGGTGTCATCGGTGGAGAAAGGTCCGATAGGTCATCGAGGATCGTGAATAGCTCATCCTTGTTTGTTGCCATCCTGTTGAGTATACCACCGCCTGCATATTTTGGTTTGACCATCAGGGGATATTGTGCGAACCCAAGTTCATTACTGGAATATATGCGGGGATGTGGGATGTCGAGTGTAACAAGCCTTTTTGCAAACCTTGCTTTGTCTGAAACTTCCTGCATGACCTGCGGTTCATTGTTCAGGATCGGGCATGGGAGATGGCTAAGGTCCATAATCTCAAATCCGGAACCCAGCACAATAGCATCAAAATCAACATCAAAACTTTCGATGAGCTCTATTATCTTTTCACGGTCTACCTGCTTTATATCCATCTGGTCGTCAAGATCGATCGTCATTGAACCGGCAGCACATCCTGCAAGGTCCATATCACAGAATGCATCGATGGCGTACACATTGTACCCTGCCCTTCTGGCAGAGCAGACAATGTTACGGCTACTGTATCCGATCGCTAGGATGTTTTTCATTCTTTCCTCAATTTGCTTTCATTATTCAGGATTCGCCCCTGACAATGCGAACAATCCATATTCAGTCCGCAGGACCGCGATCTCATCACCTGCTTGAGCTGCAAGGAACAGGGGTTTTTTGATCGTGATGGTCTTGTAGGTCACAGGGTCGAGCACCATGATGTCGTCGTCCTCGATCGCTACCAGCACTGCCGTGACAGCATCGCTTCTTTGGGCAATGCGGGTGGCACCCTTCATTTCATCAGGTAGTGCGTTAAAACGTGAACCGTTCGAGAGGTCGATACCGTTTATCCGTCTGGGTGAATTGGTAACTTCGATGATACGGTCCTTGAAATGTATAACGTCCCCGGGCATGAATTCCGGCAGTCGCATGGAGAATGTGATCCGGTACAGGTCTTTTCCATCTTTCTGTCCAAACAGCGATGGTGATTCGGAAAAACTGCCTCCCATCTCTTCCACGATTGCGCGGCAGATGTGGTTACTGGTGTTGTTCGAGCCAATATAGAGGTCGGTTCCTTCTTTCAGGTCTAATGAATCGGTTATGAATGCGAGGCGGTCACCTTTTTTCTGCATATGGTGTACCACGTTCTTTGCAATGGCAATGCACTGTCCTTTCTCGTCCTCAGTGGGTACGCGGTTGGTTGCCCTGACCTGTATTATTCCTTCGAAGTAGCCGCCTGACATGCGGCTGCACATGTCGCAGGATTCTCGTGTGATGCGAACCTCGGTATCCAGTTCCTGATGGACCGGTTCACCCATGATGCCTGCGTCGACCTCCACATGCACGCGGTACATATACGGTGTGAGCTGGCGGGGTTCGATACATATCTCTACGTCCTCTACATCCTTGTGGACAAACAGCGCATTCTCTACGCATCTGTTCACGACGTTCTCTGCGTTCCCGATGTTTGTCCATTTGCCCCGATTGAAGTACGCATTGCATTTGCTGCACATTTTTGCATGGAGTACCAGCGGTAGTTCCGCAAGATGGAATTGTTCAAAGAAACAGTCCTTGCAGACAGTACCTAATAATTTCCCGGTTTCTTTACCGCATTTCGGACAGACTGTGGAGTTCATCAGGGGTCATTGTAGAAGTTTATTGGATATAAGTCCTATCGGTCTTTTATGTTATATTAGTTCATTTTGATAATAAGAAAGCTATTTATGTGTTGTAGTAATGCCAATACTAAGTGAGTCCCATGGCCACTGCGCCTATTTATTCATACATGATGTATGAAATTTTATGGTCTTGATAAATGCGAACTATGGGGACATTTTCTGGTGGGCGGCACCCATGGACTCTTAAAGAAGAGGTGATACGATAAAGACTATAACAGCATTTTTCCTTGTGTTAACCACTATTATGGTTGGCACTGCACTGGCAGCACCGGCTCTGGACATGTATTTATTAACTGAAGATGATTGCAGGGTTTGCCATGATGATACCGGCGTTCTCAAGACGAAACACCACGATATATTAACTGTTACCAAACAATGCTCAGCTTGTCATAATCCGGGAACCAAGAAACTCGATTGCATGAAGTCACTTTGCCATGCAGAAGCTGATGAAGGTGTAACAAATCATCATGATTTTGATGCTATGGATATTGATTTTGAATCTATGAATCTTGTTAATGATTGCTTCTACTGCCATGAACAGGGTATACCAAGAGCCATAAGATAACCGATAGAATAGGGAACGCGGGCAGCCAGTTAAAACCCGGTACGTCTTTTCTTTTTTGCGTGTCCGGCGTGGGTTCGCGTTCACTCTGATTTTTTTATTGTTTTTACTTCATTTTTTCAGCTTTTATCCTCTCAAGCAAAGCTTCCGCAGGTTCATAATCCCGCCCTTCCCTGTTGCACCAGAAACGATTCCTGCAAAAATAAATAGTGAATGAAAGCTAAAAATAAAATGAGAAAAAAGTAAGAAAAAAGTTGTTATATGTAAAAATTAGTATTCCGGTGAAGTAAATTCCCACACAACACCCTGAATTAGACTTTAAGCATATTGTTTTGCTCTAAATAATCATCATGTTAAGCTATATTTTCTCTGGATATCATAATCACGTACTGTGACCTCGATCATTGCGAGCATCTGGCAGATTTCATGTCCTATCGCATGTTCCGGACAATGCAGTGGGCATTCTGAGCAATCCATTCCTTTGCAACCATTGGGATATTCCATTTTAATAGTTTCCAGCAGGTCAAATATCTTTTGTTTCATTTTTACACCCGAAACTTTGTACATATGACCATCTATATAAACGCTATGAACATCTCAAATTATTATGGATTTAAGTATTAGAGTAATTTTACAGTATGTTGATCCGTATTTCAGACTTAATATGTACTAATCATTGTGTAAACTTTATATCCTTCTTTTAAAGAACAGCTTTCTGTCGAAAACCGAGGTCAATTCCCAACCGTCCTTTCCTTCAAAATTCAAACTGCTTTCCAGACTATTGGCATCCAATTCTTCAATATAGGGTTCTTCAACCACTCTATATTCAAAAACATCGCGTGTGTTCTTTTCATATTGAATTCCATCAATCATTTCATTTTCAGGCATTTTTCACCACGTTCCTAAGACGATATAACGACCATTAACATTATTGGGATAAATCCTTTGTTAAAATATTAAACAGGCTATCTGAAAAAACCAGCTATCATCCTGATAGCGATGCAATGCGCCGCCGATACAAGAACAAAAGATACATCGATGGCTAAACAAAAGCATGTATGCCAGTCTTGATTATAAACTGAAATAAATCACGCGAAAACAAGGTGACACACAGCCACCCCATTTTCAAGAAAAAGATTGAAAGAAAAAGACTTAAGCAGCCACAGGGACTGTCATGACTTCGGTCTTTCTTATCTCCACCCTTCTTAATGGATAGATATGTTTTGCATTCCTGTATATGTTCGCAGAAAGCTTGCCGATGATCGCTTCCTCAACGAACTGCTCGAAAGTGAGTTCTGATGCACGGCTCAAAACGATCTGGTTCATTACACCCCTGATTGCTTTGATCTGGCTCGTTCGTGCCCTCTTGACCGTAAAGCAGGTGGGTTTGACCCTGATCTTGTAACCGTCCTTTGTCCTGATATTAAGATTGGTATCGATCCTTGATGTCTGGCGCTTCACGATCGAGCGCAGGTAGTCAGTGGTGATCTCATGACCGATAAATCTCGTATGCGCAACATCGCCTGCCACATCATTGATCTCAAGGCGCAGTTTTGTATTATGCTTTGAAAAATCGTTAGTAAGTTCCCCAACAGT
>JAFGQV010000052.1 GCA_016935475.1 Methanosarcinaceae archaeon | reverse complement strand
TATAATCTATTATTAAAATTCATTCATGTTTTTTAAACGATATATTATATTGACTTTATTCGATCACGAAAAACCGAAATGGGTATCATTAAGTGTTAGACGGATGTCATGTCTTCATAACACTTCATTGCTTGCTTCTTGATTTGAAGAGGGCACATGGGCAAACATACCCTCAAAAACCACCTGATATGAACAGTGAGGAATTAATCTGGCTAATTACAGAAGCAACAAAAGAAAAAGTAACGCACACGGCAGTGGAACTGGTGATACACCAGAGGTCGTTCGGGTACGTACCCCTCGTAGAGACAAAAATGAAGTATTCGCAACCATCTCAAGCCTTCTTGGCGCAAACAGGGTAAGACTCCAATGTATGGACGGCATTGTCCGCATGGGTCGTATCCCGGGTTCAAAGAAAAAGAGAATGTGGATCAGAGAAGGAGACCTGGTAATAGCAGCACCCTGGGAGATCCAGGACTCAAAAGCCGATGTGATCTGGAAATACACCGCACCGCAGGTCAACTGGCTTGAACGCAAAGGGTACTTAAAATAGTGAAATGGAAAATTTCACACCCATCTCTTTTTAGCATCTCCATTGTTCCATTTCTTTTCTTCGATTATTTGGGATATCCATTGTGATAGCTCAGTCTACCATCATTTCCGGATCAGGATATCCAGTAGTGACCGGAAATGTAACTATAATAAAAAAAGAGATGGATATAGGATCAAGGTAACATGATCCTATTCATCATAAGATAAAGTGGATTTTAATAATTAAACTACTTCAGCAAACGCAAATTTCCGCATTACTTTTGTAACTTTTATTGTTACTTCATCGCCCACAGATGTTTCAGGCACAAAGATAACAAAGCCACTTACTCTTGCAATCCCGTCTCCCTCTCGTGCGAGGTCTTCGATCTTTACTTCATATGTCTCACCAGCTTCTACTGGTGCACTTGCTTCCATTCTATTGAACAAATTAATTCACTTCCTTTTACAAATGCTAAAAAATACCTAACCAAGCTGGAAACATAACGGAAAAATAGCACATACAATCAAAGTAAATACCATCTGATAACCATACGTCTAGCATAACAGTTAATATCTTTAAGCAAATCGAATAAGGTTATTGTAATATATAAACCTTCTTGTGCTAAATATTCAAAAAAAAGAAAGAAAAGAAAGAAAAGGCTTTATTCCCATTTCTGCCTGAGAGCAATGTTCATATGTGTGCCTTTTCAACAACATCCTTTTTTAGACATCTCCAAAATTACCTGCTATCCTGTTATAATAAACCGGACAGTAAGTTTGCTAAAAAAGTCATGATCTTCATCTTGATAGATATCGGATTGATGACTATTTCCCCGCTCTTCCATGCATTTACCAGTTCTGTGGCAGGGTTGGCCGAATTAAATAACCTACTGATCGTATCTTCATGAATCTCCACTTCCACAGTAATGCCCTCGATCTCTTCCCCCATATAATAGCCAGCAATAATTTCATTCTCGAAATCCACACTAAATATCTCATTCGTGGGCTTAATTATTACCAGGACATTCTCATTCTTGAACTGGGATATCAGGCCAGACAGCATTTTGTCTTCTTTCAGGGTTTCATGGTTTGTGTTATAATAGGTGACCAGCTCTTCAACCATTGATCCGATTGTTGGTTCGTCCACCGGTTCACCGGGCGCTACAGATATACCGACAGATAAGACGGAGATTATCATTAATATCGTCAGAGCACGCAATTGATTAAATCCTAATTTGATCGTCATATTTTCCATTCCTTTTTTTCAACAACGTCATACATGTTTTTTGTTTCATTTAGAGTCATTTATTACCAATATGGTCCTGAATCGATTAAGGTTAACCATTCCAGATTTTGCCTTAATTGTCAAAGTAGATATAAGAAATAATAATCTCAAATGGTTTTGATATAAATTATAAATATATTATTGGCATTGGACGTATATGAGGATTTTGATTAACCCGGATTCTCATAAATACTGTCTGCGGAGGATCAAAAAAGGAAGGTAAAACCTCTCCCCTGTCTCAGGATCCCTGATAAGATATCCGGTTCGGGAGAGGTATTGAATGTGCCGGCATCAAAAAGAACGGTCACCGCCAAGGATTCCGCCCAGTACATCGCCGCCCACACCGCCAATGCCGCTTTTTTCACCCCTCTGCTGGTAATGGGAAGCAGCGGATATCCGATCAGCAAGCCGTGAGAACGGCAGGCTCTGGAGATAAACGATTCCCGGACCGGTGAGGCTTGCAAGAACCATTCCTTCGCCTCCGAAAAGTGCGTTCTTAAATCCTCCGACAAGACGGATATCATAATCCACACTCTCAGAGAACGCAGCCAGACAGCCTGTATCTACCCTCAGCGTTTCACCCGGTGCAAGGTCCTTCTCAATGATAGTGCCACCTGCATGTGCAAAAGCCATACCATCGCCTGTGAGCCTCTGCAAAATGAACCCCTCACCTCCGAAAAGCCCGGCTCCTAACTTCTTTGTCAATGCAACCTCTATTTCGACCCCGTTTGCTGCACACAGGAAGGCATCCTTCTGACACAGGAAACGCCCCCCCAGAGCAGCAAGGTCAAGAGGGATGACCTTGCCTGGATACGGAGCCCCAAAAGCAACATGCCCCTTACCTTTTCCTTCATGTGTAAAACTTGTAATGAAAAAACTTTCCCCGGTCACCGCACGTTTTAAGCCCCTGAGCAGACCGCCGCCTGTGGATGTCTGCATCTTAATCCCCGGGCCCATGTACATCATTGCCCCTGCTTCCGCCCGGACCGATTCAGAGGGGTCCAGCTCGATCTCAACTATCTGCATCTCATTTCCAATGATCTTGTAATCAATAACATCTGCCATGTTTGTACCTCTTGTGCTCCCATCATGCCGCTTATCGGGATGGTCAACTATAGGATTATCTTGCTTAATAATTTAAAGTTTTGTATGCCCTTACTTAACCAGCCCCACTCAACTGGCATTTATGGAAGCCTCAGCCCCCTTCCTTCTCTCGCTCGCTCTAATTGCATACTTTAACATCACAGGTGTGACAATGATAGAGACCACCACCATCATGACAATTGCTGAGAACACTTCATCCCCGATAATCCCCATGTTCTTCCCGATTGAGATGACAACTAGTTCAACGCCTGCTCTGGGCATCATGCCTATCCCGAATATCAGGCTTTCACTGGAATCAAAACCAATGAGCCTTGTTCCGGCAAAACCACCCACCAGCTTCCCGAGCAGTGCCATTATCACCACAAGAAAAGTGAAAATACCGGTCGTATGTACCACGCTCAGTTCAACAGACATTCCGATATACGCAAAGAATATCGGGACGAATATACCGTAGGCAAGTCCGCTCACCTTGCTCTGAACATCCTCGATCTTTGCGAAGGGAACACTTGAGAGGAACACACCCCCGATGAATGCCCCGATCACAGCGTGCAGTCCAAATGCTTCTGCAAGGGAAGCCGAGAAAAGTGCGATTATCACCACGAATGCAAAGATCGATTCTTTCACATGCATCTTCTGTACATAGGTAAAAAGCACAGGGAATACCTTCAAGCCCAGAAGAGCCATAATGACCAGAAAAACAAGTATTCTGGATGCAATTACCAGCACATGGAACCCGGATGGCATCTGGTGGAGGGTAGCCATTGTGACCACTATGGAAAGCAGGAATATCCCGATGATGTCATCAAAGATGGCAGAGGTTAGCATCATGGAGCCGGGTTTGCTTGAAAGATAGTCAAGGTCTATAAGTGTCCTCACCACCACCCCGATACTGGTCGGGCTGAATGCAACCGCCATGAACATGCTCTGCAAAAACCCCATATTGAAGACCCAGCCTATCAGGAAACCAAAGCAGAAAGCAATGAATATCTGGAAGAGTGTGGGTATCATTGCTTTTTTGGATGCAGCCCTAAGCTCACCAAGGTGGACTTCCTTGTAGCCCGCCGTAAACAGCAGGAATATCGCACCAAGTTCAGCAAAAAATGAAAGTTCCCTGCTGTCAGGTTGTATCAGGACAAGAGCAAAAACCATGCCTGCCGAGATCTCACCCAGGATGCTCGGGAAACCTGACCTCTCAGCGATCTCACCAAAAACCTTTGCCAGAAACACGATAAGAAGGATCTGAAAAAGGGCACCCATTCAATCCAGACCTCTTCTTCGATATACTTCGTTTATAATATCCCTTTTTGAGACCACGCCAACCAGTTTTCCCTCGTCTACCACATAGGCACGGTTTATGTGGTGTTTCATCATCAGGTCCGCAGCATCAAGAAGGCTTGTATCAGGCACGATCGTTACAGGATGGAGCGTCATGATCCCTTTTGCATTCTCGGACAACGATCTCACAGCTGTCAGATGTGTATGCTTGTCACGCGGGATACGGTCAAACAGCAGCATCTCCAGAATAAGATCCTGGTCTATCAGACCTGTAAGTGCCCCATCAGCATTGACAACAGGATATATGTGGAAGTTGTACTTTTTAAACAGCTCAAATACATCTTCAATTGGATCATCTTCTGCTACGGTGACAATATCCGTTTTCATGATCTCGGTTATACTGACCCCTGAACAATCATCTGTCGTTTTCAATGCCCCTTCGTCACATTCACTCCCTTTTTCAGGCAAGCGCTCTTCTTTGGCTCTGTCTGTTACACTCATTGCATTATGCCCCACTTCGTCCGTTCTTTCACGTAGAATTGGTAAAGTTATTTACTCTTTCATCTTTTATTATATTTCCTCTTCATGTTTTTCTTCTTAAATAGATAAATTATTTGCTGTGTTGCATAATTGATTAGTCTTTGATGATTATTACGTATGCTCGTTTTCCGATATACTTCTTTTT
>JAFGQV010000051.1 GCA_016935475.1 Methanosarcinaceae archaeon | reverse complement strand
GCCTGCTGTTTTTTAGCAAGTTCTTCTGCAATTGGGGCTGCCATGTAAACTCTTCCTTTTTTCTGCCACCTTTTCGATCCGGTACATATCAAGAAAATCCTCAGTCCGGTCGGATCTACCTGGAGTACATAATTTCACAAATTATATACAACAAGAACTTTAAAAAAGGTGTGTGACCATTTTTATTCCAGTTCTGCGCCTACTATCGTCTGGGTTGCTGTTACTGTCTCAGACCCACGTATCATATCCACTATGCGGTTCAAGATGCCGAGGTCATCGACGTCCATTATGACCACAAAATCATATTCTCCGAATACGTGGTAAACATCCTTTATCCCCTCGATGTTGACCAGTTCGTTGTATGCTGCCCTTTCCTGTCCGGGCTGCACGATTACCATTGTGACTCCGATTACCATTTTTATCACTGTTTTATAAATGCAGCAAGATATTTATTAGTTTTTGTCAGTCACACCTCGATATCCAGCATATCCGAGGCGATCTGCACATGACCTGCAAAGTGCTGTTTGATAATTTCCACACTCTCCTGTTCATGACCCTGCATCTGCGGATACAGGTGCGTCAGGTAGAGTTTTTTAATGCCTGTTGCATCGCCGTCCAGAGATCTTGCGAGTGAGTCTGGTGTCGTGTGGTTCGTGACATCAAAACCAGCCGGGAATGAGCATTCATGAACCAGGACATCAGCACCTTTTGCCAGGTTCATTATTGAGGTACATGGTTCGGTGTCGCCTGAATATACTACTGTTCTGTCCCCTGATACTATCCTGAACCCCAGCGAGGGAACGCTGTGCACACCGTCTGCGGCTGTGATATTGCAATCGGTTCCCTCTGGTGTGACCGTATCGCCTGCTGAGATTTCTATTGCATTTATATCCACTTTGCCCTGCATGTAGGGGTATATGTCCAGAAGTTTGGTGATCCACTGATGCGTGCCTTCCGGTCCGTATATGGTGACATCGGTCCTGTCACAGAGCCAGTTTGCCTTGATCAGTGGAAGGACGTCTGCCACATGGTCGAGGTGCAGGTGCGAGAGTACGATGGTATCGATATCTGTGTGCTGGTACCCGCTTTCGAATATACGGTTGAGCACTCCGCTTCCGCAATCGACCAGCAGCGGCTTTGAGCCGGCATCGATGATCAGTCCGGACTGGACCCTGCCAGCCTGCGGGATTGCGACTCCGGTTCCAAGGAATGTTATTTTCATATCTATTAGAATAAGGCTTAAGTAACTTAACTTTAATTATGGATTGTCCAGTCCGCATTCCGTATCTCCTTAATTCTGGTAGAGATCATGGGTTCCGGTATGTCCTGTTTATTCCATGGGCGGAGGTAGCCAAGCTAGGTCAAAGGCGCAGGACTTAAGATCCTATATGCAGGACTGAACGAAAACATAAACAAAAAAACATAAGCAAAAAAGAAATATTAATACATGTGCGAGGGTAGCCAAGCTAGGTCAAAGGCGCCAGACTTAAGATCTGGTTGCGAAGGCATTCGTGCGTTCGAATCGCACCCCCCGCACCATTTTTACTTGTTAGCATTTTTCTATTTTCCGTCCATTATTGTAGTTTTTGGTTAATTTCCATGGGATGATTATTTTCCAACCACACTTGCATGGATACTTGCCATTAGTGATCTTGGGGTCATATGCACACAAATCATATCACAACGATCTTGCCGGCGTCCGTGATGGAGTAACCGTCCACTCCTCAAACCCAATATCTTCCACTCCCGAATTCCCCCATCCCATAGAGAATCCCGGGGTTGGTGGTGTTCCAGACTTTGGACGAATATCGCAAAGATTATAAAAGGTGGGAGGTGTGAAGTGTTAAGGGGGAAAATCCAATAGCTTAATGGTTGTTATGAAAAATGCACCAAGTCTTTTTAAAAACAGAAATATGAACCTCAACCAATACCTCAAAACCCTGAACAAAACCAGTTGTCCAGACAACTGTGAACTTAAAAGCAAAAGTAAAATCACACCCTTAACAGTTCCGCCACCTGAAGAAATTGTCGGGATAATTGTTTCAAGGGACCCAACCGTGGACTGGCTTTACGGTCATTTCAGACGCGAAGAAGATGAGAACATTCTTCATGATGTCCTGTTTGCCAGTGCGATCCCCCTTTCGGTCATAACTAAAATTCTGATATTCATGAGAGGGCGGATCGATGAGAGCACTGAGAAAGAATTATTTGAGATACTATTTCACAAGACCTACTGGACCCACCTGCACAAATGCCAGACAGATGTTACCAATAACATCTCGACTGAATTTAAGGCCAAAAATGCCAATACATGTGCAGATAAGTGGCTTACTGAAGAACTCCAATTCGCAATAACAGGTGATACAAGATTTATTATTTCACTTGGAGCAGATGTGCGAAAATGGGTCCAGAAATGGGAAAAAGATAACGGAAAAGGAATCGCCCTTATTAATTTACCTCACCCATCAGGACAGAATAATGCTATCTGGCATCGATCTGAAAAAATAAGTATTGATGTTATTAACAGAACGGAAGCGGATATCCAAAGGTTGATAGATATTTGCACAGGTTTTGTCAGATGAACAAGAAATCCAATTCTTGAAGAATTACATTGAAACTAATGGGTGTATCACGAATGAAGGGGCATTTTGGAGTGGATATGAGAGACTGCGGCGACAGGAGAAGAAGTGTTTACGGTTGTAGCCGTGCCTGCACTGTCAGCTAAGGGACCGATACCTGCAAGGACTGCGGTTATGACACTCGCCTGCTGACCTGTAAATCCGGAATATGTAGTTTTCTTTGCCATACTTGAACCTCAGTGTAGAAATACACTTACGGTTAGCATGACTGTATAAGATATATGGCGATGTACGGCGGATTGACGGCGGTGTGACGGTTGGAGTGGGGAAGGATTAGGAATCAGAGGCTATGGAAATGTCACGAACAAATTTCATCTTCAAAAACCCCTTTTCTTACATTCTTCATTAAGGGGTAATGCACCGCCCACCGTAAGGACTAGGTGTTCTTGGTGTCTGGCAAAAATGCGCGGTGTTGAGAGCCTCTTTCACAAGGTTGCAAAAAAAATCAATAATAAAACCCTCTTGTGCGGAGGTAGCCAAGCCAGGTCAAAGGCGCCAGACTTAAGATCTGGTTGCGAAGGCATTCGTGGGTTCGAATCCCACCCCCCACACCACATTTTAATTTTTAGCATTTATCTACAATTCTTGTGATTTTTGGCATTTAAAATTGCTGTGTTGCATAATTGATTAGTCTTTGATGATTATTACGTATGCTCGTTTTCCGATATACTTCTTTTTAGCACCGATTTTAG
>JAFGQV010000050.1 GCA_016935475.1 Methanosarcinaceae archaeon | reverse complement strand
TGAAGACGGAGAAATATCGGAATACGATGATTTATCTGATGGCAGGAAAATTGAACTTACCCACACGATGTTAAAGAGAACCAAATAATTGATATTAAAGAAAAAGAAGAAGTAACCAACAATTGGTCTGAATTTATTATTCGAGATCATTATGGAGTGCTAACGAGGTTTGAGCAATCTTGGTTGTGGGATTTCCCAAGACAAACATGTGAAGCACTTTTTGATGCAACAATGCAAAATGATCCACGCAAACCAACACCATTTCCGAAAACAGATTCGTTGGAAGAGTTGCATAAATTTATTAAGAAATTGGAGATCGAACCGCTGCATATCTAAATATAGATGATGCCTGAGAGACTTCACATAAAACCTCTTAGAGGAGCATGAAACAGATGTATAAGTATGCAATAGAAATATTTTACAGTGAAGATGATGAGGGGGTATATAGCAGTGGTTCCTGAGCTACGTGGATGCTCTGCATTTGGAGAAATTGAAGAAGAAGCATTAGAAGAGGTCAAGATTGCTATAGAACTTTGGTTAGAAATTGCAAAAAAACCGGCAAATACATCCCACAACCCCGCGGAAAGGAACTTCTTAAGAGAGTCATTGAAGAAGCTTTTCGCACCATGCATCCTCAAAGAGCTGGTGCATAGAACATCAGGTTTCAGCGCTGAAATCTCCGAATCAAATCGTTTTTGCGGACCAGAATATCAGATGAGAGTGTAACCACTATATGAAATGCATTATGACTTTAGAGTTTGCCGTTGGCGTGGAGACTTTGAAGTCTTTTCCTTTATTATAACAGTTATGGTGAGCGTGTAAATTTTGATTCCGCGTGCTGCGGCAATGATGAGGTTCGATTCCTCATCTCCACGTTTTCTAATTTGACTCTCCGCTGATTCTTCGAGTACTTGCAGAATGTTACTTTTCTCTACGTTCCTCTACACATTCTGAGGTTAATAATGATATGATTCCAGCCCTCACTCCAGTTGTTGTCTCCTATTTGAAGCTTTCTCACATATGGGTTTTGTGTAGAAAGTCCGATTTTTGCCTGACTTTTACACAGGACGGACTTTTTACACAAAACTGGGATTTATCCATTTTAAAATATTGTATGAAAATCAAAATAGCAAATAGTTTTTCTATAGAGCCCATACCAAACCTTTTTAAAACAAAAATGTGTCTTTATTCTCGACCGGTTTGAAACTGATTAAAAAGATTTTTGGAAAAAAAGAGGAAGTACCACCTCTAACATCATTGAAATTTGATGAACTTCCGGACTGGATAGAAACTGAGTCTGAAAAGACGTTCAGCAAACTGCAACCCTCTATCCGCCAGAAATATGAAGAGATAGATATTGCTCTTGGAACTCTCAATGAAAAAAAAGAACAGCTTCAGGATGCCAGGCAAATTGAAGGCGCATATAAACGAATTGAAAAGGCTGGTGCCTCCAACCGGGACAACGTTATCAAGAACCTGAACATCATACTTGATAAGACAAATATCCCCAACGATGCTACACCATCCAGTGCCTTTGCATTCTATATGGATGCCAAGTCCACCTTAAAAACATGCATTGAAAACACTATTCGAAGCCAGCAATATGTCAAAGCGCTTTATCCCGGGGAATACCAGCTTGTCATGGAGGAGCTAAGCCACCTGGACACATTGCTCGATGAACTTATTGCCCCTGTTAATAAAATTAAGGATAGGCTGGATGCATATGACAGGCTGCCTGAGGAAATTGAAAGCATCAACCAGACCAGGCAACAGATCAAAGAGAAAGAAAACGAGATCCTTGGCCTTGAGAAAAAATACGATTCATTGAAAGATGAATTGCAGACCTGTGAATCCAAACTTGCGGGGCTGAAAAATAGCGAGGAACTAATGAAAGCAAAGGAACTGGAAAAACTGTCCGAAGCTCTCATAGAACAGATTTCCAGTATTGATTTCAATATCAAAGGTTTGTTCACGCCCCTCTCCAAAGCTATTTTGAGAATGGAGAAACAGGATGAGAGCGGAAGGCATATCCTGAGCCCTGATAGCCGTAACATCCTGATAACGCTTAAAGACGACCCTGTCTCGGTTCTGGGAACCGACATCACTTCATTACTTTTAGATATAAGGAAAAGGGTCGAAGATGGGACTCTTGGCCTGAAAGAGCAAAAAAAGAACAAGACCCTTGAACAGATCGATAGGCTGGCAGGTACTGATGCTCTTCTCATCCTCCATGACCAGAGGAGATCATTTTCCTTGGAACTTGACCGGATACTGGAAGAACTAAACGGATTCACAGTATACAAGGAAAAGACAATACTTGAAAAACAGGTATCCGAAGATAGGAGCATGATCGATTCCATTGAGCAGGAACTGGAACTTAAAAGAAAATATCTGGTCAGGTTAAAAGAAGAAACTGAAAGGTCAATAACAGAACTAAATTCCAATCTCAGAAATGTTTTTGGCGATATTATCGAGGTTAGCTTATCATAGATATGAAAGACGATCGATCCTATCTTAAGTTCCAAAATCCCATATTTTTAAAATCAAAAGGTCAACTTCACCAAGTATATAAATAATACTTATATCTACTAATTACTCCAGAACTGGCTTCAGAATAAATCGAATTTACAGACTGCCCGTTACGATGGTGCAGAAAAAACAATATAACCTAACAATAGGATTGAAATGATAATATGGCTCAACCACCACGACTTATTGCATGGGAATTTACAGCAGGCTGCAACCTATCCTGCGTGCACTGCAGGGGTTCTTCAACATCAGATGTGTCACCAGATGAACTTACAACAGATGAGGCTAAGCACTTTGTTGATGAGATCGTTGAGATGGGAAAACCAATCCTCATCTTAAGTGGCGGTGAACCTCTGGTTCGAAAGGATGTCTACGAAATTGCACGCTATGGCACAGACTCCGGGCTCAGGGTAGTGCTGGCAACAAACGGTACTTTGCTCACACCTGATGTCACAGCAAAGCTAAAAGATGCAGGGATCCAGCGGATAAGTGTCAGTATCGATGGCGCGACCGCAAAGACACATGATGATTTTCGCGGGGTACCCGGCGCTTTTGATGGGGCAATGCGGGGTATCGAAGCTATCAAGCAGGCAGGCATAGGATTCCAGATAAACACTACCATAACAAAACGGAACATTGACGAGATCCCGAAAATACTTGAACTTGCAACCGAGATCGGGGCAGAAGCCCACCACATCTTCCTTCTGGTCCCAACAGGCAGGGGCAAAGACATCGAAAACGAAGAGATCCCACCTTCAGAATATGAGAGAGTATTGAACTGGTTCTATGACCAGCAGAAGACCACAAAGATACAGTTAAAGGCAACATGCGCCCCGCATTATTTCAGGATAATGCGCCAGCGTGCAAAAGAAGAAGGAATAAAGATCACTGCCAAGACCCATGGATATGAGGCTATGACCAGAGGATGCCTTGGTGGAACAGGATTTTGTTTCGTATCAAGTATCGGTGAAGTATATCCATGTGGGTACCTGCCCGCCCTTGCCGGAAATATCAAGGAGCAGACATTCAAGGAGATCTGGGACAACTCAAAGGTATTCAACGATCTCCGGGACCTCAGCAAACTGAAAGGTAAGTGCGGAGAATGTGAATACAAGAAGGTATGCGGTGGCTGCCGTGCACGTGCATATGCCGAAACTGGCGATTATCTTGCCGAGGAACCTTATTGCATATACACGCCACGAAAAATACAGGAGCAAGAATGATCAGGCTCGATGAAACCGATAAGCTTCTCCTGAACACCATACAGCTGGACTTCCCGCTTGGATCACATCCATTTGAAAAACTTGCCGGACAACTCGATATCCCTGAAGATGAGGTGTTACAGCGTCTTGGACGCCTTACAGAAGAGGGCGCAATAAGGCGTATCGGTCCTATCATCAATACAAAGAAAACGGGTGGTGCAAGTACTCTTGTTACTGTGAAAGCTCCTGAGGCGCGAATCGATGAGGTTGCGGATCTCATCAATCAGTATTCAGAAATATCCCATAACTACCTGCGTCCTGCTGAATATAACATCTGGTTTACGATATCAGCTGCAAATGAAGAGCGTCTTGACCAGATCCTCGAAGAGATCAGATCCAGGACAGGATGTCCATTGATCAGCCTGCCTACTAAGCGGCTGTTTAAAATCGGAGTAAAATTTGATATCAGGTGAGATAATGGACGAGATCGACACACAGATTATCAAGATGACGCAGGATGGTATTCTCCTTGTCCATGCACCCTTTGCAGAGATCGCTGCAAAACTCGGTTTGACTGAAGAGGATGTTGTCAGCCGGCTTATTAAAATGCAGGATGAAGGCATAATCAGAAGATTCGGGGCATCAATTGGCCACAGGGCTATCGGAATTACAGCCAATGCCATGTGCACCTGGAACGTAGCGGATGACAGGGTCGAAGAGGTAGGAGCGATCATGTCCGGATTTCCCGAAGTGACACACTGTTATGAGCGTCCGCGTTACCCTGACTGGCCATACAACCTGTTCACAATGGTGCATTCGTATACAAAAGAAGATTGCATGAAGGTGGCAAAACAAATATCAAAAGCCACCGGTATTACTGATTATAAGCTGCTGTTCAGTGAGCGCGAGTTCAAGAAAACTGGCGTAAGATTATGAATTCATGGTCTTATAATATCAATTTCATATTATCATAAAATGATCTCAAGGATTAACAAAAATGTGCGGTGACAGGAATTTCCTCCCATTGATGATCGATTTCAGCGGGAGAAAGGTCATGATCTTTGGAGGCGGATCGGTAGGAGAGCGTAAAGCAGGA